>URUZ01000009.1 GCA_900551225.1 uncultured Clostridium sp. | reverse complement strand
GTTCTAATACGTAGTGGGTGAGAGCCATGGGAGGCGGGCGGAACGGATGAATCTAAGCACTCCGCCCGCGTACCCTTCCGCGCCCTTCTCTAATTCTTCATCAAATTATCAACCAACTCATTACAAATATCAAGGGTAGTCTTACCGTCTGTCTCAATAATGATATCAGCTGCCGTCTCATATTTTTCTCTTCTTTTCGCCATCAGCTCTGCAATAAATTCCACATTCTTATTGTTCTCAATAATCGGGCGGACGTGTTCGTCCTTCACACGCTCCAGAACTGTCTCAGGTTTTGCAGTGAGTAACACCACTTTTCCGTTCTTTTTCATCTCCGCCACATTCCGCTCTCTGAGGGGTACGCCGCCGCCGCAGGAGATAACCACATTCTTCTTTGACTGCATCTCAATCAGCAGGTCAGTCTCCGCGTTGCGGAAGTATTCTTCTCCCCGGATTTCGAAGATATCGGAAATACTCATATTCTCTCTTGCAACGATGATCTCGTCCATCTCCACTATCTCCATAGCGAATATAGTGCTCAAAAAGTTGGAAACCGTTGACTTTCCTGCGCCCATGAATCCAATCAGCACAATATTGTAATCGAACACCTTTCTGGCCTGAATCTTTTTACTGCACCTTAATATAGTGTCGTATACTTCTTTAATCTCTTTCTGGTGCCGCTTTCCTTCAATGCTCTGCTCCAGCCATTTCTCCAGCATCTCCTCCCGCTGTGGCTGCAGGATCGGAAGATTATTTACCTCCTTGTAGGCCATAATCTGCTCTACAACGCGGTTGCGCATCAAGAGCGTGTTCAATAAAATCTCGTCACACTGCGACAAATCCTCTCTCAGCATCTCTAATTGGTCCATGGTTTTTCTCCTATCACATAATTTTTTTCATTTGATGTCTCTCATATGCCTTCAGCACCGGCTTTTCCAGATACCGCTTCAGAACGATCTGGATCTCCTCTTTGGGGTTGATGGGCTTCACCAGGACGCTGTAGATAGCTGCCCGGTTGGCACCGTACACGTCTGTAAACAGCTGGTCGCCCACGAACAGAGTGTTGGTCCGGTCCGTCCCCATGATCTCCATGGCCTTCTCATATCCCCGGACCCCCGGCTTGCCGCCCTTGTACAGATAGAGGCTGTCCACCTGGCCCGCAAAGGACTTGACCCTGGGTTCCTTGTTATTGGACAGCAGGCAGGTATTCATCCCCAGCGCTCTGAGACGTTCAAACAGCTCAATGGCCTGCCGGTCGGCAGGGGCATCATGGGGTACCAGCGTATTGTCCACGTCAAAGATCACGCCCTGATATCCCTTCTCCCGAAACTGCTCATAGGGAACCGCGTAGGCGCTGTCCAGATAAAGGCTGGGATAAAATCGTTCCAACATGTATTTCGTCTCCTATTATTTCGTTAAGAGCTTTCCAAGCTCCTCCATAAATGTGTTCACATCTTTAAATTCCCGGTACACGGAAGCAAAACGGACGTAAGCCACCTCATCCAGCTCCTTTAACTTCTCCATCACCAGCTCACCGATGGCGGAGGTGGGCACTTCCTTCTCCTCCCTGTTAAATATCCGGTTCTCAATCTCGTCAATGACCGCATTGATCTGCTGGGTGGAAACCGGGCGTTTGTGGCAGGACTGGATGATCCCGGCCTCCATCTTGGCCCGCTCGTAAGTCTCCCTGGAATTGTCTTTTTTTATCACCATAAGCGGCATGGTCTCCAGCTTCTCATAGGTTGTAAAACGCTTGCCGCACTTCTCGCACTGACGGCGTCTGCGGATGGAGCTGTTGTCGTCCGCCGGTCTGGAATCGATTACTTTTGTGTCTGCTTCATTACAATATGGACACTTCACTTTTTCATACCTCCTGCTTTCTCATATTCCTCCACTAGTGCCTCCCGGCGTATTTACGCCGGGAGGCACTAGCTGCGGGGCGTCCCGATTGAATTTATTTTAACCCAGGAGGCGTGGAATCGCAAGAACATTTTACAATTCTTCCCTGCCCGCTGGACAGAACGGGAAATTTTGTATATAGTATTACAAGGTAATTGTCTGCTCATAACTTTGAGAAATTTGACCGCTGTAATTCAGAAAGGAAGAATCATGAATACTGTACAAGTGAGAAATTTAACCTTCGGACAGGGCTGCCCAAAAATCTGCGTTCCTATTGTTGCCCGCACCCAGCAGGAGATCCTGGCTGAAGCTTCCCTCATAAAATCCCTCCCCGCAGACCTGGTGGAATGGAGGGCCGACTGGTTTGAGGGGGTGCTGGACATGGAACAGGTACCTCCGGTACTGGCCGGTCTCAGGGAGATACTGGGGGATATGCCCCTTTTATTTACCTTCCGCACACAGAAAGAGGGCGGCGCGGCGGCCGTCCCCGACTCCTGTTATGAAGGGCTGATCCGCCATGTGGTGACCACCGGCATGGCGGACCTGGTGGACATTGAGCTGTTCTCCGGCCGGGAGCTGGTCTCCTCCCTCATCAGTCTGGCCCACGGAAATGATGTGAAGGTGATTGTATCCAATCACGATTTCGAGAAGACCCCCTCCCGCCAAGAGATCACGGCCCGTCTGCTGGAAATGCAGGCGCTGGGCGCAGACCTTCCAAAGATTGCGGTGATGCCCAATAGCCCTGCTGATGTACTGACCCTTCTGTCCGCCACCGAAGAGGTCTCCGGACAGGCCTCACAGCCCATTATCACCATGTCCATGGCCGGTACCGGGCTGATCAGCCGCCTCAGCGGAGAAATCTTCGGTTCCGCCCTGACCTTCGGCGCCGCCGGACAGGCCTCCGCCCCAGGCCAGATCGGCGTAGTGGAGCTAAAAAAAACGCTGGAACTGCTGCACCGCAGCTTGTAAAGCCGCTCCGCCGGACTCCCCCCTCACTTCACAAAATGTTCACATATCACCCACAAAATCATCACATTTTCTATCTATAATAAACCTTGTAAAAAGCTAATGCTTTTCATACAACTTTTTCTCACAAACTGGCCGCCGGGGGACACCTTGGCGGCCACTCCTCCCTTATCAGGATTTCTTCCGCTTCCCCATCAGAAGGACCACCACAACCGTCACCGCGGCCTCAGACAGAGGCATGGACAGCCACACTCCGTCAATGCCCAGCCGGGACGCCAGGAACACCGCCATGGGCAGAATCACCAGGAAGCCCCTGAGCACGGAGACTGCGAAGGATTTCCCAGGCTTGGAAACCGCGCTGAAGAATGTAGCTGTCACAATATTGACCCCGGCGAACACAAATGCGGAGAAGTAGATCCGCATCCCACGCACCGCAATGGCCTCCAGACCGGCCTCTCCCTGGCGGTTGAAGGCGGACACCACCGGCTCGGCAAACACCGCGCAGATCCCGTAGATTCCCAGGGCAAACAGCACTGCCAGCACTGTGGCGTACAGATAGATCTTCCTCACCGCCGTCTCTTCACCCTCTCCGAAGAACCGGCTTAGCAGCGGCTGTACCCCCTGGCCGATGCCGGTAAATATGGAGGTGATCACAAGAGCAATATTGGCAAGGATGCCGTAAGCCGCGATGCCCACATTTCCCGCAGCCCCAAACACCAGCTTGTTGAATACAATCATCACCACGCCGGCAGACACCTCCACAATCAGGGAGGACACGCCCAGAGCCGCGCATTCTCCCATCAGCACAGGAGAAGGCCTGCTCTTTTTCAGGCCAAAGCCGCTCTTCCCTTTCCGAAAATGCAGGGACAGGATCAGCAGGCTCACCACCGGCGCTATCCCGGTGGCCACGGCCGCACCCAGCATCCCCATCTGAAGGGGGATGATAAATACATAGTCCAGCACAATATTGGAAAAGCTTCCCAGAACCATGGCTGCCATGGAAAGATTGGGATTCCCGTCATTCCGCACAAAGCAGATCACCAGATTGTTGGTCATGAACATGGGCGCAAACAGCAGGATCACCCGCAGATAGCTTTCAGTCATGGCGTGAACCTGTTCATCCGCCCCCAAAAGGGTGGCCAGACGGTCCGGCACCAGCAGGCCGGCGCAAAAGAACACCAGGGATATGGCCAGTTCCAGCCCTGCCGCCTGGGTAAACACCTTCTGTCTCTTCTCCTCATCCCCGCTTCCCCCGGCGATGGCGTAGGCGGTGGCTCCTCCCATTCCCACCATAAGCCCCAGCCCATTGATGAAGCTGTACACGGGAATAGCCAGGTTCAGGGCGGCCAGCCCCTCCGCTCCGATTCCCATAGCCACAAAATATGTATCCGCCAGAATATAGCAGGACAGCCCCAGCATCCCCAGGATATTTAAGGATACATACTTAGTAAATGTCTTTCTGATGCTCTGTCTGTTCATGTGTTCCTCCCTCATGCGCTTTCGTTCCTTGTGGGCCGCCCGGGAGCAGCCGCACAAAAAAGGCACCTGGCGTCCGCAGGTACAAAGGCCTAAACCCGCGGATTCCAAGTGCCCAAACCACCTCTGCCCGGCGGCAGCGGCGAAGCGTTGTCTTTAAATTCCTATGCAGAATACCACAAAATTCCCATCCCGTCAACCATTCCTGTGAATTTACAGCGAAATCCCGCCACGTGCCCTCGCTCGTCTGTCACGGACAGACTGGATCACCGGCACCATGAAGATGGCCACAATACCGCCTGCAAATCCATTGTTGTAGAGATTCATCCCCCCATATACAATCCCCACATTCAGAGCCACTGAGGAGTGGAGGTATCCGGCCACAAGCCCGGCCACAACACCGAACTCCCCGGCAATGGGCGCCAGCGTGGTGGAGAACAGCAGCGCCAGCATGGGGGACGGCTGGCTGATATCCCAGTATTTTGTCATACTGGCCAGCAGGACGCCCAGCATGATGGGCGCAATATTGCGCAGATGCTTTCCGGTGGCGCTGAAGCCCACAATGGTGAAAATTCCTCCGATGGTGGGGCCGTTTAACTCCCCTCCCACCGCCACCACAAACACTGTGGCAAACAGGCCGTTGACACCCATGTTAAAAATGGTGGAGGCGCCGCCCTCGTCCGCAAGATAGTCTGTTCCGGAGATGCCCGATGTTTTCAGAATACGCCGGTAGGACTCCCACAGCGCCTTTCCGCGCACCACCATTCCCGCCACTGCCATTCCGCCGAACAGGACGGTCAGCAGGATCAGAAACATGCGGTTGTTCCCGGCCGACCAGATCAGCCGGGACTTTGTCTCAATGCCAAAGGATTTTAGCAGCGACACAATCACAGTGGCGATGATTCCGGATGCAAATCCCACATTGTAGAGGGAATATCCCTTATGGGCATAGTGGACATGGGTGGCCAGCGGCGGCAGCATAAAGCCGATGATCACTCCCACCACCAGAGGCATAATCACCTTCAGCACAAAGGGGAACTGGTCTATCTGCATGACCTGGGTGATAATTGGCGATAAACTTGTTCCATACAAGCCCACATAGATATAGCGGGACAATGACGTCTTATGGTACCTGGCGTAAAGGTAAACGCCGAACAAAATGGTCCAGATATTCAGCAGATTCTTGCCAAACAGGGAGAAGCCGAACATCAGGCAGCTGGATGTGATGGTATGCCCGTCCATCTCCCTGCCGAGAAAATAGATAATTCCGATGCTCATCAGTGTCAGCACCCCGGCGTTGATCAGCGCCGCGCCGATGCCTCCCACCAGAAAATAGTCCGTGATCAGGAAGTCGGGTTCCTTGAAAATAGTCATGATACCAGATCCGATCTCATTCAAAGGCTGCAGCACCAGCCCCACCACGATGAAGTAAATCGGAACCAGCGACAGGAGGCCAAATCTGGCTTTCCTGGAAAGAGGCTCATGTTCCCTTATCTGTGTAAGTATATTCATTGTTGTCTCCTTCAGCTAAAATGTCTCACTTAATAATATCGTATATTCGAAAATTAATAAAGAAATTTTTTTTTAATTTATATTAAGTTCTCCATTTTTTTCCTCTTGCTTTTTCGAACATATGTTCTGTATAATAGATTTACCATCATACAGCCAGCTAAAGGCAGAAAGGAAGGGTTGTCCCATGGACACATACACACCAATTCTCAACACGCCGGTAGACGTGATCTCCTCCTTCGGGGCGGATGGGAGCCTGCGCCCCCACCGGATCCGAATGGAGGAGAACCAGTCCCTGCAGGTATTTCCCATCCAGCAAATTCTCATGGACAAAGAGATCCGCCCTGCGGGACAGCCCATGATCTCCTACATTTGCCGGATCGGCTCACCGGAACACAGCCGGCTGGCAGAGCTGCGCTATCATATTGTTCCCCACAGGTGGTACCTGTATCAATTATTATGAACAGCGTTTATTTTCATATTGACGTGAACAACGCATATCTCAGCTGGACAGCGGCCTATGAGACCCAGGTCCGCGGCTCCTCCTTTGACGCCAGGACTGTCCCGGCTGTCATCGGAGGCGATGAGGAGGCGCGGCACGGCATTGTGCTGGCCAAAAGCCAGCCCGCCAAGGCCCTTGGAATCCACACCGGCCAGCCGCTGGTTCTTGCCAGACAGCGCGCTCCCGGCCTGCTGGTGCTGCCCCCTGACTATGAGCTTTACGCCAGCTGCAGCCGCGCCCTTATGGATCTGCTGGCCCAGTATTCGCCGGATGTGTTCCAGTACAGCATCGATGAGGCATTTGTGGATATGAGCCGCACTGTACGGCTCTTCGGATCTCCCCTGGCAGCGGCGGAGGTAATCCGCAGCCGGGTCCGCCGGGAGCTGGGCTTCACGGTCAACATCGGCATCTCCTCCAACAAGCTTCTGGCCAAGATGGCCTCGGATTTCCGTAAACCCGACCGCTGCCACACCCTGTTCCCGGAAGAAATTCCCAGGAAAATGTGGCCTCTGCCCATCTCCGACCTGTTTTTCTCAGGCCCGGCCGCCCAGAAGAAGCTGAGGAACTTAGGGTTTCACACCATCGGCGACCTGGCCAGGGCGGACAAGGACCTTCTGGCCCTTCATTTAAAGAGCCAGGGACGGGTACTCTGGGAATATGCCAATGGCCTGGATACCTCCCCCTATCTGGTGCCTCTGCCCAGTAACAAGGGCTTCGGCAACAGTATGACCGCCCCCAGGGATATCGAGGACCGGGAACAGGCTGCCCGTCTGCTGCTCTTTTTGAGTGAGACAGTCAGCGCCAGAATCCGGGCGGACGGAGCCAGGATCTCCTGCGTCAGCGTCTCGCTGGTGGATACCCAGTTCAGCCATGCTTCCTGCCAGGAGTCCCTGACCCATTCCACAGATCTGACCATGCCGGTCTACGAGGCGGCCTGCCGCCTGCTGGACCGGATCTGGAAGGGCCAGCCCCTGCGCAAGCTGGGCGTCCACACCAGCAAGGTCACCAGGGAGGACGGCACCCAGCTCACCCTGTTTTCCCAGGGACGCCTGGATAAATTAACGCGGCTGGAGCAGGCCCTGGACCAGATACGGACTGTCTATGGGCCCCAGGCCGTAACCCGGGGCTGTTTCCTCAAAGACAGGCCCCAGAATCCGCCCGGTCTTACCATCGGCAGATCCCCGGCCGATGCGCCGGCCGTCAGCATTTGATAGTCTCAGACACCTCTTTTGTCTTTACCTCCACCAGGATGATATCGTCCCCTATCTGGCAAATATCGCAGAAGGGGATGATATACTCCTTCTCCCGGCCCAGGAATCCGCAGATGCAGCCAGGGCCCGGCACGATCAGCGCCAGCATACAGCCTGTACATATGTCGAAATCCACATCGCCCACATATCCCAAACGCCGGCAGTCGCATACATTTATGACCTCTTTCTGTTTTAATTCGCATATACGCATAGCACCACGCCTTTCAAACATTCTTATTGTCACTATATGAAATGCGGACAATAAAAAATGCACATGGCCTCACAAACCATGTGCATTTACGGAATTTTTAGTTGTAGACAGTCTGTGCTGCCTGAATCTGCTGCTCTTTCTCCAGTTTCAGATCCTCATAGAAGTGGAACAGGGTGCAGTGGATATATGGGGTAATCCACAACATGCCAATGCCAAAGGACATCATGCCCAGAATTCCCCATCCGGTGAAGCTGAGATAGAGGCAGAACAGGTTCCACCGACGCCCCTTGGTCAGACGGACGCTGGCTTTCATGCACTGGACCGCTCCCATCTCCGGCTGGTCCACAAGCACGTACATGGACAGGCCAAAAAACAGGCTGACGATTGCAGAGCCGGCAAGGGCCAGAAAATAGGTCAGGATCATAAGCACCACAATCACAGGCGATGTATAGCCCTGGAAGGCGTTGATAAATGTGCAGATCTGGTATGGAATCATGAATACAAACTCCAAAATTCCTACCAGGAAGCTGATGCCAATGATCCGCCAGGGCGCTTTGCCCTTAAAACCGTAGAACATATCTCCCAGGGTGGCCGGTTCCTGTTTCCATGCTTTACAGGCCAGCTTCAGCATTCCGCAGCTCAGCAGAACCTGGGCAATCAGCACAATGAAAAACATCGCCGCCATAGCAATAGAGAGAAGTACAATGGAAAATGGCGTCCCGCCGGAGTATCTGCCATTACCAAAGGTTGACACCATAAATCCCATTGTGGCAAAAACAATCCCAAATATCAAAATACAAAGCGCTACAGAGATAATCATTCCGTTAATGAGCTGGGCTGCGATCATGGTGCCATATCTGCCGCTTAAAGAGCAGCGGGCACGGGTACGGTATTCTGCTGCACGTTTCATCAATTCATCACCCCCACCAGCATACTTGTTGCCTCTGCAATAATAAAGAAAATCACCACAACCACAGTCATAACCAGACCAATGATTGAAAGGATCAAACCGGTCTTTGCCTGGCTGCACATAGGTTCTTCCTTCTTGGACAGCAGTGCAAAGATAATGCCCAGCGCGCCGAACCCGATTCCCGCATATCCGCAGCAGCAGCAAAGCAATGACAGGATACCCATCACCAGCGATGCAATGGCCATGCCGTTTTTCTCCGGTTCCGGCTGGGGCTGGTACTGATAGCCGCCGCCCGGCCCATAATTGTACTGTTGCTGAGATGCAACAGGATAATTCTGAGGGGCTGCGCTGTTCTGCGGCGCTGTGATATAGGTCCTCGTCCCAGGGTTCTGGGAGCCGGGGGCTGCGTTGGGATTGTAGCCTTGCGCTCCGGGAGCTGGATTCGGATTGTAGCCCTGTGCTCCGGGCGCTGGATTCTGGTTGTAGCCCTGTGCTCCGGGCGTTGGATTTTGGTTATAGCCCTGTGCTCCGGGCGTTGGGTTCGGATTGTAGCCCTGTGCTCCAGGCGCTGGATTCGGATTATATCCCTGTGCTCCGGCTGTGGGGGCTGCGTTGGGATTGTAGCCCTGCGCTCCGGGAGCTGGATTCGGATTGCCGCCCTGCACTCCGGTTGTGGGAGCTGCGTTGGGATTATACCCCTGCGCCCCAGGGGCTGGGGTTGGATTCGGATTGCCGTCCTGCGCTCCAGAAGTGGGAGTTGCGTTGGGATTATACCCCTGCGCCCCAGGGGATGAGGTTGGATTCGAATTGTAGCCCTGCGCTCCGGCTGTGGGAGCTGCGTTGGGATTATACCCCTGCCCTCCAGAAGCTGGGGCCGACTCCGGATTATAACTCTGCGCTGCCGGAGTCCGGGCTGGGGCCGGATCGCCCTGCGCTTCCACTGCCGAATCACCTGCCCCTTCCCTCTGTGCAGCATTTCCCTGTATATCTTCACCCTGGCCTTCGCCTGCTTCCAGGCTGTCAGAATTTATATGATCCTCCATACTATATGTCTCCAATGCAGGTAGAACCTCTGTTTCCGGAACAGGAATTACATCTGTGCCTGTGGCGCTCACCTGTTCTTCCGTACCGCCGCTGTTCAGCTCATCCTTGTCGTAATCCATCTGAACTTCTCCTTTCGCTGCCGGGAGACACTAGAGTGTGTTTGAAAATTGCTCTGGGGCCTCCCATTTTCCTCATGTAGCAAAAACTACTCCATAGTATACCATAGCTTACAAAAAAATACAATCCGCCGGGAATCCCTCCGGCGGACTGTATGATTTCCTTATGATATTCGTAAGATTTTAGAACATCGGTACCACTGCGCCCTCATATGTATCTTCCATGAACTGCTTCACTTCCGGGCTGGTCAGGGCCTCCATCAGCGCTTTAATGCCGTCGTTGTTCTCCTCGCCCTCTTTCACTGCAACAACATTTCCATAGGTGGTTGCTGCCAGGGAATCGCTGCTCTCTGCAGCCAGGGCATCAGACACTTTCAGTCCTGCTGCAATAGCATAGTTTCCGTTGATTACGGCAATGTCGCAGTCAGGCAGCGCCCTCGGAATCTGTGCTGCCTCCAGCTCCTCGATCTTCAGGTTCTTTGGATTCTCCACAATATCGTTGCGGGTAGCTTCCAGGCCTGCATCCTCTTTTAACTTTAACAGTCCCTGAGCTTCCAGCAGAAGCAGGGCTCTGGCCTCATTGGTCACATCATTGGGAACCAGGACAGTTGCCTTGTCTGCCAGGGCGGACAGGTCTGTGGTCTTGCCTGCATAGATGCCGAAAGGCTCATAGTGAACCACACCGGCGCTGGCCAGCTTCGTTCCGTTCTGCTCATTGAAGGAATCCAGGTAGGGCTTGTGCTGGAAATAATTGGCATCCAGATCTCCTGCCTCCAGAGCCTGGTTGGGAATCACGTAGTCTGTGTACTCCTGGATCACCAGATCATATCCTTTTTCAGCCATCACTGCCTTGGCAGCGTTCAGGATCTCTGCGTGGGGTGCAGGGCTGGCTCCAACCACGATCTTGGTCAGCTCTGCTGCCTCGGTTGTCTCCTCTGCGCTCTCTGCTGCCGCAGCGCTTGTCTCAGCCGAAGTCTCAGCTGCGGTAGTCTCAGCCTCTGTGGCCGCCGCAGTTGTCTCCTTAGCGCTGCTTCCGCAGCCTGTCAGTGCACCGGCCGCAAGAACTGCAGCCAGCAAAGCGGTTCCAAATACTTTCTTCTTCATAATTGTTCCTCCTCATTTTGGGTTTACCCTTTTTATATCATCAACTGAGATCTATGTATCTCAGCGGACTCTCTTATCGCTCTTTCTGGACATTCTCATAAACACTTCCTGGATCAGCTGTACAATGATCACCAGCAGGATCACAGTTACCATCATCATATCTGTCTGATACCGGTGGTAGCCGTAACGGATGGCAATATCACCCAGCCCGCCTGCACCCACGGCTCCGGCCATGGCGGAATACCCCAAAATGGTAGTGATGGAGATTGCCGCTCCCACCAGAAGGGATGGCTTTGCTTCAGGCAGAAGTACCTTCCAGATGATCTGCCAGTTGGAAGCCCCCATGGATTTGGCAGCCTCGATGACCCCGGCATCCACCTCCTTTAAGGAGGATTCCACCATGCGGCCGATATAGGGCGCCGCCGCGATAATCAGGGGAACCACAGCCGCGTTGGGCCCGATCACCTTGCCCACCACCAGTCTGGTAAATGGGATGACCATGATCATCAGGATCAGGAAGGGAACGGAGCGCAGCAGGTTGATCACCAGCCCCAGTACCTTATTAAAGAAGGGAATCGGACAGATCCCGTCCTTGTCGGTTACCATCAGCGCAATACCCACAGGCACGCCTATCAAATAGGAAACAACAGATGACATGAACACCATGTACAGGGTCTGCCACACGCCTTCCTTCAGCATTTCAATCGTCACAGCATCAAACTGCATCACCGCACCTCCTCAAAAGTAACATTGGCCGTCTTTAAATAGTTTCTGATCCGATTGGCATCCGTCTCATCCTCAGGAAGCTGGATCAGCATCTGGCCCATGGCCTTGCCCTCGATATCCCTGGTGTCCGCGTGCATGATATTCACCGGCACCTTGCAGGCCAGCACCATGCTGGATATAACCGGCTCCGACGACTCCCTGCCGTCGAAGATAATCCGGATCTGGCCGGACTGGCCGAAGCTGGCGCTCTGGCTGGCCGCATCCCCAAGGATCAGCTGACGCCCAATCTCCGAACGGGGTCCTGAGAAAATATCAGAGACCTTGCCGCTCTCCGCAATATGGCTCTGGTCAATGATGGCCACCTTGTCGCAGATGGCTTCAATGACAGCCATCTCGTGGGTGATCACGATCACAGTGATACCCATTTCCCGGTTGATCTTCTTAAGCAGCTGAAGGATGGACTTGGTGGTGTTGGGGTCCAGGGCGCTGGTAGCCTCGTCACACAGCAGCACCTTGGGGTTGGTGGCCATGGCTCTGGCGATTGCCACCCGCTGCTTCTGTCCGCCGGACAGCTGGGCCGGATAAGCCTTTGCCCGCTCCTCCAGTCCCACCAGCTTTAACAGCTCCTCTGCCCTGGCCTTTGCCTCCGCCTTGCCCACACCGGCGATTTCCAGTGGGAAGCATATGTTCTGCAGCACATTTCTCTGGGCCAGCAGATTGAACTGCTGGAAGATCATGCCCATGGACTGTCTGGCCAGGCGTTTCTGCTTATCCTTCATGGCCGACAGGTTCTTACCCTCGAAGATAACCTTTCCCGAGGTCGGCACCTCCAGATAATTGATGCACCGCACCAGCGTACTCTTTCCTGCCCCTGACAGGCCAATGATTCCGTAGATCTCCCCTTCCAGAATCTCCAGGTTGATGTCATCCAGGGCGGTTACCATGCCGTTTGCAGTGGCAAACTGCTTGCCCAGACCCTCCAGCCGTATAATCGGCTCCCGATTTGTTCCTTCCATTTCGCTTCCATCCCTTCTTAACAGCCGCTTCGTTACCGCATACAAACCCAAAAAGGGCCGCATGTCTTGTTCAGACTTGCGGCCCTGATATAAATCTTCCTCAAAGCGACACTTATCAATTCTCACAATCCATACAAATGATACCTGAATTCAGTTTTTCAGCGCACAGGGATACACAGCACATCATGCACATGCCGTTCATCATACCCATATTCATCTGCATGGCTCTGAACTGATTCATAGTAGTTCCTCCTAATGGTTTGTGACTATCATAGCATTTAGCTAGGATTTATCTTAGTTATGAAGATACACCACATAGCATCATTTGTCAAGCATTTTTAATTGGAAATTCTCAGCTGCACAGATCCACAATTACCTGGGCAAAGATCTTAGCGCTGATCAAAAGCTCATCAATCACCGCAAATTCATCCGCTCCGTGCATGTGGTTATCCGTGCCGGGGAGGCTTGCGCCAAAGGCTACGCCGTTCTCCAGATGGTGCACATACGTACCGCCTCCGGTGGACTGGCAGCTGCCCTTAAGGCCTGTGTACTCCTCGTAAGCGGACAGCAGCGTCTTTACAAAGTGGGAGTCCCCATCCACATGGTGAGGCGCAATCATATCTTCATTGACGAGGGTGATGCCCTTTGCCGCCATATTTTCTCTGGCGGGTTTCAGCACATTGTCCTCATTGGAGCAGATTGGGCAGCGGCTGTCAAATACGCCTTCCAGGCTCTCTGCGCTGACATTCAGCATGCTGAAGGCCAGAGTCAGATCTCCGGACAGCTCATCGCCCATGGCGATTCCCATGGCTTTGCCGCAGGTATCCCCGTGGGGCATCAGCTCAGCCAGGGCTTTAATCGCTTCCATCTGGGGGCAGTCTGCAAAGGACAGGGTCGTCAGCAGGTATAACAGCCCGGTCAGGGCATTTTTCCCCTCCTGAGGTGTGGAAGCGTGGGCTCCGTCTCCGATCGCCGTAATATTTACCACATCATGCTGTACCTGGAACTCAAACTGGATACCGGTTGCAGCCTCAGCCTTTCCGGCAGCGGCCGTCAGGTCATTGATTTCAAACCCTTCCACCGTGGCGTGGGCCTTGCCGGGCACCACGTTGGCCTTGATTCCCGCGCTGATGCTCACCAGCTTTGGAAGCGCTTCGGATTTCTCCCAGCTTGCGGTAAAATGTCCTTCCAGGCGGCCCTTTTCAATATTGATTACAGGGAACTCAGCATCCGGTGAAAATGTCATGGGTGCTTCCTTCTCCTCACTGTAATAGTGGTCGATATCAGAACTTCCGCACTCCTCGTCGGTTCCCAGAATCAGGCGCACATTCTTGGACAGGGGAATCCCCAGCTCTTTGACGGCGCGCATGGCGTACATAGCGGCAACAGCAGGTCCCTTATCATCAGCGGTTCCTCTTCCGTAGAGGCGGCCGTCCTTTTCCAGCGGCTCAAAAGGCTCTGTCTCCACCCATCCCTCACCAGCCGGCACAACGTCCAGATGGGCCAGGATGTCCAGCCAGGACTCCTTGTCGTTTAAGTCTGCGGTTCCCACGTAATTATCATAATTCTTCACAGAGAAGCCGTGCTTTTCAGCCATGTTAAGAGCAGCCATCAGTGCGTCAAATGCCCCTTCTCCATATGGCTTTCCCTCAGTGTAGGGCATCTTCTCACTGTTGATACGGCACAGGGTGCAGATGTCATCCAGCATCTCCTGTCTGTGGCTGTCAATATACTGTTCAATTTCCTTTTTGTACATGTTAGCTCCTTTCCGTTATTTCATCATGGAAGCCAGGGTTTCGTTCACCAGCTTTCCGTCAGCTTTCCCCTTGACTCTGGGCATCAGAACCTTCATAACCGCCCCCTTATCCTTGGGTGCCGGGGCCTCGATTCCCAGCTCGGACAGAACCTGGCTGATCACCTCTGCAATCTGGTCCCTGGTCATATCCTCAGGCGCGAACTCCTTGTATACAGCCAGACGGGCGGCAGCATCGTCCCGGATATCCTGGCGGTCCGCGGGAGCGGTGTCATAGGTCTCCTGGGTCTGCCTGATCTCCTTCTTTACAATGGCATCCTCCTCAGCCTCGGTCAATGGCTCACGCTTGTCAATCTCCGCATTTTTCAACACGGACAGCAGCATGGACAGAGAATCCTTCCTGGCTTTATCCTTGGCCTTCATAGCTGCTACCATGGCGGTGCGCACTACTTCAATTCTGCTCATAATTTGGTTCCTCCTTGCTCAAACAGCAGGTCTATCCCCTGCCGAACTCAGACAGTTTCAGTCCCGGATTCCGTTCCAGAACCATTCCCACACTCCAGCTGTTGATAAACAGCAGCAGCGGGTTGTCCTTTAAGTCTTTGATCCGTTTCATATCCGACGTTCCCTGGATTCTGGCCACATCGATCTCCTGCGGGTTCTCCACCCAGCGGATGTACTCAAATGGCAGCTTCTCCAGAGCCACTTCTACATTATACTCATTTTTCAGACGGTAAGTCAGCACTTCAAACTGCAGCACGCCCACCACGCCCACGATAATCTCCTCCATACCGGAGTTGAATTCCTGGAAGATCTGGATGGCGCCCTCCTGGGCGATCTGGTTCACACCCTTGATGAACTGCTTGCGCTTCATGGTGTCCACCTGGCGCACTCTGGCGAAATGCTCCGGCGCAAAGGTGGGGATTCCCTCAAATTCCAGCTTCTCACCGGAGGCGCACAAGGTGTCCCCTATGGAGAAAATGCCCGGATCAAAGACGCCGATAATGTCCCCTGCATAGGCCTCCTCCACAATCTTGCGGTCCTGGGCCATCAGCTGCTGGGGCTGGGTCAGGCGGATCTTGCGGCCGCCCTGGACATGGTTCACTTCCATGCCTGCCTCAAACTTGCCGGAGCAGATGCGCATAAATGCAATCCTGTCCCTGTGGGCTTTGTTCATGTTGGCCTGGATTTTAAACACAAAGGCTGAAAAATCAGGGCTGAAGGGGTCCACAACACCGTCCAGCGTGTTCCTGGGCAGTGGTGATGTGGTCATCTGCAGGAAATGTTCCAGGAAAGTCTCCACACCAAAGTTGGTCAGAGCAGAACCGAAGAACACGGGAGACAGATCCCCCCTCTGCACCCGCTCCATGTCCAGCTCATCGCTGGCTCCGTCCAGAAGCTCGATGTCGTCCTGAAGCTGCTGATGATAGATCGGTCCGATCAGAGCCTCCACATCGGTGGCATCCGCGTCAAATTCCTGGCTGGCCACCTCCCTGGCGCCGCCCATGGCCGCTGTAAATGTTGTGATCTTCTTGGTAAACCGGTCGTACACGCCCTTGAAATTCTTACCGCAGCCAATGGGCCAGTTCACTGGACAGGTGCGGATACCCAGCACATTCTCGATCTCGTCCAGCAGCTCATAGGGATCTCTCGCCTCCCGGTCATACTTGTTGATAAATGTGAAAATGGGGATATGGCGCATCACACAGACCTTAAACAGCTTGATGGTCTGCGCCTCCACGCCCTTTGAACCGTCGATCACCATAACCGCAGAGTCAGCAGCCATCAGGGTGCGGTAGGTATCCTCAGAGAAGTCCTGGTGTCCCGGTGTATCCAAAATGTTGATGCAGTAGCCCTCGTAATTGAACTGCATGGCTGAGGAGGTTACGGAGATACCTCTCTCCTTCTCAATCTCCATCCAGTCAGACACCGCGTGCTTCGCAGCCTTTCTGCCCTTTACGGTTCCGGCCAGGTTGATGGCGCCTCCGTAAAGCAGGAATTTCTCGGTCAGTGTGGTCTTACCTGCATCCGGGTGGGATATGATGGCAAATGTTCTGCGCTTCTTTATTTCCTCTGTAATCTGATCTAAGGTCTGTGACAAATCTTTCGTCCTCCATCTTGTTTCTGCTCACACAGTGAGGCGCGCCTGCGCGCACATTTCACTGCCCGCAAATATGGACGCCCGGTACGGTACGTCCATAATGTGGTAAATATCCATTCTATTTTATTATGATTATCAGTCAAAGTCAAGGTGTTATCCCTGCTGCATATCCAGAATCTCAGTCAGCAGCCGGTGGGCTACCTCATCCTTGGTCAGTATAGGCAGTTCTCTGGCTCCATCCGCCGTAATCAGCGTCACCACGTTAGTGTCCGTGCCGAACCCGGCCCCGGCTACCTTCAGATTGTTGGCCACGATCATGTCCAGATGCTTCCGCTCCAGCTTAGCCGTGGAGTTCTCCAGCATATTCTGGGTCTCCATGGAAAATCCGCAGAGAAACTGGCCCTCTCTCCTGTGGTTCCCCAGCCATCCCAAGATATCGTCCGTCCGCTCCAGCGCAATGCCCATATCGCCGTCAGACTTCTTGATCTTCTCCGCGCCCACGGTCTGAGGCCTGTAGTCCGCCACAGCCGCAGCCTTGACAATTATATCCTGGTCATCGCTTCTGGAGGTCACCGCCTCAAACATTTCCCGGGCGCTCTCCACCTGCACCGTGTCCGCAAACATGGGCGGCTTAATATTCACCGGCCCTGTAACCAGCGTCACCTCAGCTCCGCGGTAAGCCGCCGCCCTGGCAATGGCATACCCCATCTTCCCGGCGGAACGGTTGGTGCTAAAGCGAACGGGGTCAATGGACTCTCTGGTAGGCCCCGCCGTCACCAGCACCTTCCTGCCCGCCAGATCCTGCTTAAAGGCCGCCTCCCTGACAATATACTCATACAGTACCTCCGGCTCCGGCATCTTGCCGGCCCCTGTGTCCCCGCAGGCAAGATAGCCGTTTGCCGGGGCAATCACCTCCATGCCGTACTTTCTGAGAATCTCCAGATTGTCCTGGACGATTGGGTTTTCATACATATTGGTATTCATGGCAGGGGCCAGAATCTTTTTGCAGCGGCAGGCCATCACAGTGGTAGTCAGCATGTCGTCAGCGATCCCATGGGCGATCTTGCCGATTACATTGGCCGAGGCAGGCGCAATCATCACCACGTCGGCCGCCTTGGCCAGCGCCACATGCTCCACACTGTATTCAAAGTTCCGGTCAAAGGTATCCACCAGGCACTTATGCCCGGTCAGTGTCTCAAATGTAATTGGGTTGATGAAGTTCACGGCATTTTTCGTCATCAGCACATGGACCCTCGCCCCCTGCTTCACCAGCATACTGGCCAGGCCCGCAATTTTATACGCCGCAATACTTCCCGTCACGCCCAGAAGTATGGTTTTATCTTTTAACATCCTTGAATCCTCCTTATCCACGAACTAGAGCGTGTTTGATAATTGCTTTTCGTCAGCTGTGCGTCCCACTTTGTGGGAGATTTGATCCCGATGAGGGAGGCGTAGCGGGCTACGTTGACCGAATTGGGGTCAAATATGCCACAGAGTGGGGCGTACAGATGGCGGAAATGAATTATCAAACACGCTCTAGGTATTGCTTTCATTATCTTTAATATATGACACAATGCTGTGGGCATCCCCGGCAGTCTCCAGAACCTTCATAAAGTCCTGCCTGCCCAGGAACTCCGCCAAGTCCTGCAGCGCCCCCAGATGGGAATTGGCGTCTACAGTGGCCAGCATGAACACATATTTCACAGGATCATTGGCCTTGCTCCCAAAATTGACCGGCGTTTTCAGGCTGATCAGGGACATGGCCGTGTGCTTCACCCCGATTTTGTTGGTGGCATGGGGCAGCGCAACACCTTTTGTAATGACAATGTACGGGCCGACTTCATTTACATTGTCAATCACCGCCTGCACGTACTCCCCGGTGATATCGCCGTTGTCAATGAGGATCTGCCCTGACGCCCTCACCGCCTCCTCCCAGCTGTGGCAGACCACGTCCAGGCGGATGCTCCTTTCATTAACCAATTCACTTAACATAAACTTGTCCTCAATCTTTGTCTTATTTTCATGCTGCACAATCCGGCGGATCTCCCGCAGCAGCACAGCCTCGTCCTCCTTGGACGAATACTGCTCCAGCAGCTGCTTTAAGCGGACGGCGGTCCCGCTGTCCCCCTCCTGGGTTTCCATGGACTGGTCGATATGAAATCCCATGTCCAGCAGCTGCTTGCTGATCCGCACAATATCATCCCGCTTAAGCAGGGGGCTGACCTTCACAAACGGTCTCCTGGTCTGGAGGGGCACTGTGGTGATAATCAGGTCCACGTCCTCCTTCTGCAGGAATTTATCCAGCTGATGCCTGGCCACAGTGCCTCTGATATCCAGTCTGAAGTTCCGGTTCAGGCCCGTGACCACCAGCTCCGCCGTACCGATGCCCGTGGCGCATACCACCACCACATTGACGGTCCGCCGGGCATTCTGCCGCTTCCGGTTGATAGCTGCCGCAAAATGAAGGAGGATGTACGCAATCTCATCGTCCGTGGGTACGATCACATCCGGCTCCTCCGCGCTGAGCAGTACAGCCCTCACCGCCTCATACAGTTCCTGGTAATTGCGGATCAGCTCCTCCTTTAAGGGGTTCTCCAGAAGCATGCCGTTCTTCTTCCGGTAGGCGCAGGCGCTGATGTGCTGGAACAGGCTGTCATACAGGCGCTCATCACTGGTCAGATCGTAATCAATCTGCTTGCTGACGCTGGCAATGGTCTTGATGCAGTAGTATTCCAGGAAAATGTCCCCATACTTCTCCTGCTTAATAATGGCGCTGGACTTGGCGCCCATGTGCACCGCCACATAGTAAACTTCCGTGTCGGGCAGACGGATGTCAAATGCCTGGTTAACGCGCCGGACAATGTTGAAAGCCATCCGGTACTGCAGGCTGTCCTGGCTGGCCTGCCCCACACCGGCCACCTCCCCATACTCTGCGTTGGTCTTAAACCGTTCAATGGACAGCGCAATGTGGATCACCAGGGCCTCATAGGCAATGTCATCCAGATAGGTGGAGAATTCCTCCTCCGCATCCGCAATAATGGTTTTGATCTGCTCCAGTCCCTGCTCATCAAACCACTGAGAATAAATGGAAACTTCGTCCCTGGCGCGGTTGGCCGTCAGAGCCGTAAAGTCCCGGATCACCTTGGACAGGTACCGCCTTCTGCCTACCTCGTCCGCATCAATATAGATCCCCTTCCCCCTCTGGCTGATGAGCCGGATATCGTTCTTTTTACAGTAGTCCTTCACTGCCACCATATCCGCGTTCACTGTGGTGCGGCTGACAAAATACTTGTCCGCCATATCCTGGATGGTGCTGCGGCGGCTGGACCAGCACAGGTCAAACACAATCAGCAGCATCCGTTCCTCCCCGGTGAGGCGGTCCGCATAGAAATCCCTGACCCCCAGCTCCGCCAGGCTGGCCAGCTTCCCCTTGACCTCCTCCTCCACCTGGGCGGTCTTGCTGATGACCCGGATGCACTCCTGCCCCATCTCCTGCTGCAGATAATCATTCAGTAACCGAATGTCATACCGGACCGTCCGCAGGTTGATGGAGAAGATCTCCGCGATTTTTTCCATACTGACGCTTCCATCAATGGAGAGCATTTTTAACTCATATTTTTGTCTAATATTCATATTTTTTACCTGGTTACATTATCTATAGTTTCCGACTCATTATCAAGTTCAACAATTTTCACAGATTCCGCGAAACAAACCGCACTATATTCACAATGAAGCGGGCGGCTGGCGCGATGCAAAAAACTCCGCCGGAACGGCAATCAGTCCGTTCCGGCGAAGTCTATTCTGGCTTAATATATTTCCTCAGCACATTTACTTATCATATCTCATTGATACGGTACATCTTCCTGGCATTCTCCCAGGTCACTGCCTCCACCTGCTCCTCAGATACATGCTTCAGCGCGGCGATCATTTCCACCACATGGGGCAGGTTCAGGGAGGAGTTGCGTTTCCCCCGGTTCGGCACAGGGGCCAGATAAGGACAGTCCGTCTCCAGCACAATGGACTCCAGAGGCGCATACTCCACCACCTCCTTCAGCTTCTTGGCATTATTGAAGGTGACCACGCCGCCGATGCCCAGATAATACCCCATATTCAGGTACTCCCTGGCCGTCTCCTTGGTGTAGGAGAAACAGTGGATCACCCCGCCTAAGTCTCCGGCGTGCTCCCCCTTCATGATATCCAGGGTGTCCTTTGCCGCATCCCGGCTGTGAATCACCACCGGCAGCTTCAGTTCCCGGGCCAGGTCCAGCTGGCGGGTAAACCATTTCTTCTGGATCTCGTGATCCGGCTCCTCCCAGTAGTAATCCAGGCCGATCTCCCCGATGGCCACGATCCGCTCTCCGGCAGCCGCTTCCCGCAGCCACCGGATTCCATCCTCATCCCTCCCCTGAGCACAGCCATGGGGGCTCTCCATTTCCAGCTCCATGGTCTCGCTGGGGTGGACGCCCACGGCTCCGTACATCCAGGGGTATCTCTCCACCAGTTCCAGGGTGGTGCGGCAGCTGGCGAGGCTGGCGCCTATATTGGTCACTGCCAGGATTCCGGCCGCCTTTAAACTGTCCAGCAGCTGGTCCCGGTCACTGTCAAATGCTTCGTCGTCATAGTGTGCATGTGTGTCGAAAATCATAGGTTTGTCCAATTCCTTTTCTGAGAACATATTGTGAAAATGCTTCTCAGCCAATTGTAGCACGATTTCAGGAAAAGTAAACCGGGGAGCCGCAACATTCTATCCGGTCAATCCACACAACATTCTTCTTCGAGACACAAAAATCCGTGATCACATATTCTATGGCCGGCAGTCTCACCGTTCCAAGTTCAATATCACGCAGCTGGGACATAACCCGGTGAAGAGCTGCCATACGGGCGGGGTCAGCGTTGACAATCCGTATCAGATTCATATGAATGGGTGATTTATCTTCATAGGAGATTGGCTTTTCACCCACATTTACCAGACCTTTTTCCAGTGACATTCTGAGCGTTTCCCAGTTACGGTTCAGCGGAATCCCCTGAATAAAGATCTGATTGCCCACAATTCCTACGCCTTTTAAGAGAATTTCGGCAGGTTCTGCCTTTTTTATCTCCTGTACGCACACGTCCTTGATTTTATTTATACGTTCACAGTCAAACTCATTGGTTTTTTGCCTTTGTGTACAGCCAAGCAATGATACATGAAGTGATTCATCCGGATAGATAAACTGCGTATCTGCTGCTTCAAAGAGATCTGATAATGCACTTCTGATCCCACACACAAGCCCGCCGCCCTGCGGCTGCTGAATCAAACGGGCTATCGTAGATATACAGTAATCTATGGGGCAGATTTCCCCATTTTCCATTACAGATGGGACTATGCCGGCATTGAGCAGCTTACCTCCTTCGATTTCCCACAATCTTTCAAACCGTTTTACCGCCTGACTTTTTAAATCTTCCATAGTTTATTATCTCCCTTCAAGTACATTAAACGGCTGCCAACAGCAAAAAGAGGGTTCAAACCGCCAGTTAATGAAAACTAACTGTTTGAACTCTCTTGCTTCATTCCCCAGATGTCATTGTACTGCAAACATCAGGAATATTAAACCCCTTTTCCCGCAGCATGTCCCTGCAGTCCTCATCCAGGTGCATACAATATACACGCCCCCGCAGTTTCCGCTCCACAGCCTGTTCCAGATCCCCATAGTAACAGTGGCTGGGCGGCTGGTGGCTGTGGATGGAGGTGTCCTGGTAGAGCCGGTCCAGCTTCCCCTGTCTCAGCAGATCCAGCACCCGCTCCGGCACTATGGCTGCATCCCCGCTGTAGTAGATCCGGTTTTCTCCGTCCTCCAGCAGATATCCGAAGCAGTCCATGTTCTCCACATGGCTGACCGGTATGGCCTCAACCCGGAGGCCATCCGCCGCTTCCGGCATTTTCTCACAGTATTCATAAAAATCATCCCGGATTCCCAACAGCCTCAGCAGATCCACAATGGTCCGGCTGGGATGGATGATCCACGTCCTCTTCCCCAGCACGCAGCTGTTGTAGGACAGAAGGGAGCCCAGGCTCCCCACATGGTCCGCATGTAGGTGGGTGACCAGCACATATATCCGGTTGTACCTGCTTAAATCCATACAGCGCATCAGGCTTTCATATACGCTCTCCCCGCAATCCAGAAGATACAGGTTACCGCTTTTTTCAAAATAAGCGCTGGTATTTCCCATGGCGGGATTAAAGGCGGAGCCGCAGCCCCAGAATTTCAGTTCCATTTCCGTTCCCCCTGCTACTCTTTGATTCCTGCGCTTACGAAGCTGCTCATAAACTGCTTCTGCAGAATGAAAAATGCAATTAACAGCGGCAGGATGATGATAAATGTGGCCGCGCAGACATTTGCCCACTGCATATTGGCCTCCTTGGACTTGGCAAAGATGGCCAGACCCACGGTCAGCGTGCGGTTGGACGGGGAGTTGGTGACAATCAGGGGCCACAGGTAGTTGTTCCAGTGGTAGCTGACAGAAATCACTGCAAATGACATGTAAGCCGGCTTGGCGCAGGGCATGTAGATGCGCCAGATCGTCTGCCAGGTGTTGGCCCCGTCGATTCTGGCCGCCTCGGCCAGGGCCTTGGGTATGGACTTAAAATGCTGCCTCAGCAGGAATATCGCCAAAGCGCTCCCAAAGAACGGAAGCATAATCCCAATCTTGGAATCCGTCAGACCCAGATCCGCCAACGTCATAAAGTTGGGGGTGATCAGCACATCATTGGGAATGATGATCTGCATGAAGATCACCGCAAACACCAGGGTCATGCCCTTAAACTCCAGGACACCCAGCGCGTAGGCAGCCATTGTGGATGTGACAAACTGTATGCCAAAGGTTACCACCACCAGGATCAGCGTGTTCAGGTAATATCTGCCAAATGGAATGGCGTTCCACACATATTCCAGATTCCCCAGGGTAAAGCTGGAGCTGGGGAAAAATGTCATGCGGAAAGTAGGTTCGCTGAACGCGGTTCCTACCAGCCATACCAGAGGTGCAAGCCACAGGAGGGCAAGCAGCGCCCCAAACCCGGAGATCACTCCGTTTTTCAGTTGCTTCATCTTCTCTCCCCCTTAATTGTAATGGATTTTCTTGTCCTGGCTGATAAATCTGGGCAGGGACACCACGAGGAGCAGCCCCAGCATAATCACGGTCAGAGCAGAAGACACGCCGTAGTTGAAGTTGGTAAAGCCCTGCTGGTAAATGTAGTATAAAAGCAGGGTGCTGGCATTGTTGGGCGCGCCCTCAGTCATAATCACCACATGGTCCACCAGCTTAAAGCAGTTGGTAAATGCAATGGTAGATACAAACAGGAAGGTGGGCGCCAATAATGGCATGGTGATCTTGCGGAATATGGTCCAGCCGTCCGCCCCGTCGATCTTGGCCGCCTCCAGCAGCTCCTCGGAGATACTCTGGATTCCCGACAGGAAGAACACCATCAGATACCCGGCCTCCTTCCACACATACATGACCGCCATGGCCGGAAGCACCGTCCGCTTGTTGGACAGCACGTTCATGGGCTTTAAGCCGAAGCTGGCCAGCAGCTGGTCAAACAGTCCGTTCTTAGCCATGTAGATGAACATCCATACGCTGGCAATGGCGATCATGGGCATGATCACCGGGTAGAAAAATGATGTGCGGATAAAGCCCACGCCCCTGGACTTCCTGTTCACCAGCATCGCCAGGCCCAGGCCCACTGCCATGCTGGGCAGTACAGTCATCAGTGCAAATGCGATGGTATTGCCCATCACCTTCCAGAACAGCTTAGATCCGGCCAGCTTGATGTAGTTCTCCATGCCAATGAACTCCGCGTGTTCCATCCCCAGCTTGTATTTGGACAGGCTCAGCCAGATGCTTCTGAACACCGGGAATACGGTAAAGGCCAGCATAAAGATCAGCGCCGGGGCCATCAGGCCCCAGGCTGTCAATTGGTTCTTTAAATGTTTCTGCTTTTTCATCGTCTTCATATTGCATCAACCTTTACTGGTAGTCGGCCAAAACTTCCTCTGCCTGTTCCTGAGCTGCGTCTAACGCCTCCTGAGCGCTCATGTCTCCTACCACCGCTGCCTGGATGTTGTCATTTAACACTCTCCAGATCTCAGCCGCATTGTAGGTGGTCAGCTCCGGCTTTGCATAGGGAAGCTGCTCATAAGCCACTGCTGCCTGTGGAACTTCCTTGTAGTAATTCTTGATTAAATCGGTCTCAAAGCAGGACTGTCTCGTTGCAACGTAACCTGTATCCAGGCTCCACTGTGCAGCGTTCTCGGTGGCTGTTGCAAACTTAATGAATTTCCAGGCCGCCTGTACGCGCTCCTCGGAGAGGCCATTGGAGATATAGAAGTTGCCGCCTCCGGTGGGAGCGCCGATGCGCTTGTGGGCCGGAAGGAAGGCTGTGCCAAAGTCAAAGTCAGCATTGTCATGGATGTTGGCCATATTGCCGGTAGTATGGTAGATCATAGCCACTTCCCCTGCCAAAAACTGGGTGGGCAGATCAGTCCACTGTACGATGCCCTCTGCCATGCACTTATATTCATTCTGAAGATCCAGCCAGAACTGAAGGGCTTCCACATTCTCAGGCGTGTTGAAGAACACGCTCTTGCCGTCCTCACTCATCAGGTTCTGTCCATCCGTACTGTTCTGAAGGCAGAATCCGGTAAATGCCCACTGGGCTGAGCCGGAATTCAAGGCAATGCCCACGCCATAGCGGCTGTCGTCGGTGAGCTTGACCGCATAGTCCGCCATCTCTTCCCATGTGGTGGGAGGCGCCTCAGGGTCCAGACCCACTGCCTTAAATGCATCCTTGTTGTAGTAAAGGACCATGGTGCTTCTCTGGAATGGGATGGAGTAAATCTTCCCATCCACATAAGAATCTTCCATAAATCCGGGCAGGAAATCCTCTATGTACGCCTTCCCCTCGTCCCCGTCCGCGGCGATCAGATCATCCAGAGGCATGGCCATGCCTGTTGACGCCATGGTGAAACGCTGGGTAGCCAGGCTTACGAACACATCCGGCGGCGTTCCGCCCTGGACTGCGGTCTGGATCTTGGTCACGGTGTCGTCATAGTTGCCTGTATAAACCGGCTCCACCACAATACCGGGGTTGGCCTCATTAAACTCCTTGCACACATTCTCAATGAGCTGGGCAGCAGAACCGCCCACATTGACGGGATAGTAAAATGTCAGGTGCAGATCTCCCTCTTCCCCGGCTGCCTGTGTTTTCTCCTCTTTCTTGGCTTCCTGAGTGTCGGCAGCCTTCGCTCCGCTGTCCGCCCCCTTGGAAGAACACCCAGTCACCATCATGCCTGCAGTAACGGCCGCCGCCAGCAGAACCGATACCATTCTCTTCGCTTTTCTCACGCTACATACCTCCTAATGAATATTTGATTCAATATTAAGTGCTTCATGTCCACATCATATCACCATTGTTGAAACGTGTCAATATTTTTATTTTGCATTTTGTACGTTTTTTCACAGATTTTACATTCATTTTAGTTGATATTTACATTTTTAACTAAATTCAATTCATTTTGTTTTTTGTATGGATTAGGAATAGCTTTAAAAACAGTCTGATTTTGAACACACCTTTTAAACATTTTACAAATATTGTGGCGTATGGTAAAATATTAAGAAAGCAGTTCGATCCAAGGAGGCACATCAATTATGGTAACAATCAAAGATATCGCAAAAGCAGCAGGGGTTGCCCAGGGAACTGTATCCAATGTATTGAACGGCAAGGGAAATGTAAGCAGTGAGAAGATCAAGCAGGTGACGGATGCAGCAGCCGCCCTGGGCTATGTTCCCAACGAGCGCGCCAAGCTGCTGCGCAAGGGGCATTCCAATATCCTGGCCGTGATTCTGCCCAACATCCGCTCCAAGCAGTATATAGACTTTTACCTCAGCTTCAAAACCTACGCAGAGAATCACAACTTCTGCGTGGCCCAGTATCTGACCAATGACGACAACAGCGAGACAGAGTGCAGCGTGGTCCAGGAGATCCGCTCCTCCATGGCTGTGGGTATTGCGGCAATCTCCTGCTGCAGTTTCCCCCAGGGGAACCCCTATATCAGCGAACAGTCCAACCTGGCAAAGCATCTGATCTTCGCAGAGCGGGTCCCGCCTTTCCCGGCAGACTATATTGGGTTTGACTATGTAAAAGCCGGCAGGGATCTGGCCCAGAAGGCGGTGGACGAGGCCTACACCAGCATCTGCCTGCTGACCGGCGGCCTGCACCTGTCCAATGAGCGGGATTTCCATGAGGGCTTTATGAGCGTCATCGGCCCCGCTGGCTGCCTGGTGAACCACATCCAGACAGACCCCTACCGCAAGCTGCAGAACATCCTACACATATTTGGCAGCCAGCCGCCCCAGGCTATATTTATCTCCAATTACGGCTTTGCGGAGAGCGTCAAGGATATCTGGAATACCTTTTACTCTGCGGTGGACCTGTCCATTTACACAGTCTCCCCGGTATTCACCATGCCTGAGATTGATTTCCAGAAATACGAGCTGAACTACCGCCAGCTGGGCAAGATCACGGCCGAGCGGCTGATCAGGCGCATAAAAGGAAAGGAGGGGGAGCCTCAGCGCACCCTGCTGGAGAATCCCGGTTTCCGCAACTGGTTCTCCAACATCCTGGTGCCGGAGAATCCCTCCGCCTTAAATGTGCTGACCCTGGACAGCCCTGAGGCCTACATCATGCGCAACCTGTCCCGGATCTACACACAGAAAACAGGTATCCCGGTGAACATCACCATCTATTCCTACGATGAGATGTACGAGGCCTTCAACAACATGGGCAGTGACTCCCTCTTTGATATCCTGCGCCTGGATGTGACATGGCTGTCCTGGTTCGCCGAGAAGATCCTGCAGCCCCTGGACGGCATTGACCCCCGGATCGGAACCTGCTTCGACACCTTTATCGACGGTACCATCAACCAGTATTCCATGGTAAACGGAAGGGTTTACGCCCTGCCCTCCACGCCCAGCGTCCAGCTGCTCTACTACAGAAAGGACCTCTTTGAGAATCCCATCTACAGACGCATGTATTATGAGCAGCACAAAAAGGAGCTGAAGCCCCCCAAAACATTTGACGAGTTCAACCGGATCGCCGCATTTTTCACCAAGTCCGTCACCCCCACCTCCCCTGTGGATTACGGGGCCACCCTGACCCTTGGCTCCACAGGCGTGGCAGGGTCTGAGTTCCTGGCCCGCTTCTTCAGCCGCCAGGAGAATCTCTACAGTGGGGACTACAAGGTAACGCTGAACTCCCCTGACGCAGTGCGCTCCCTGGAACAGCTGATCCAGTTAAAGGAATATTCCAACCCGGAATACTGTTCCTGGTGGACCAACACCGCCACTGCCTTTGCCCAGGGCAATGTGGCCATGGCCATTCTGTACAGCAACTACGCCTCAGACCTGCTGAGCCATTCCTCCAAGGTGGTGGGCAGCATAGGCTACACCGTCGTTCCCGGAGGCAACCCGGTCATCGGCGGCGGCTCCCTGGGCGTGGCCCGCCACACCAGGCAGCCCGAGAGCGCCCTGTCCTTCATCAAATGGATCTGCAGCGAGCCGATCTCCTCCGCAGGCGCCCTGCTGGGAAGTGTCTCTCCCTGCAAGAAGAGCTACGACAATTATGAGATTATCAACTCCTTCCCATGGCTGAACCTGGCCAAGGACTGCTTTGCCATTGCCCATGGGCGTCGGACGCCGGAATATTTCAATATGCCCTTTGATGAGAGGCGTTTTTTGAGCATCATAGGAATGGCCGTGAAAAATGCTTTCAGCCAGGCAATGTCGCCGAAGGAGGCACTGGATTACGCGCAGAAATTATTTGACGAACAGTTTTCGTTCTAATTATTACTATGGTTTTACATGGATTACGTACACAGGCAGAATCATGCCCTGACACAGCAGCTGATCCGGGATGCCCCGCCGCCGGCTGTGAAGATAGATGAGATTATTGAATCAGCTTGGCTCCATAAACGCTGAACCACTTAGCCGCTGCATACAGCACCAGCAGATGAATCGGGTAGAACGCATAGAACACATATTTTAACCCACTGGCCCCACGTCTTCCGTTGTACAGGACAATCGGAACATAGGCCAGTGCGGATATACAGAAATACCCCACGCTCTCCAGCGCGGACAGCGCGATCCCGCAGACCAGCTGAGCGGTATCATTGCGCCGGAACATGTACAGACCCGCAATCAGAAGCACTCCCAGCACGTTATAGTCCGACTTGACCACCCAGGACAGGCCGCAGCCTGCGGCGATCAGAACCAGCTGCAGGGGCAGATTGTCGAAATAGTCCACGATGCAGAGCACCAGCAGACCGATCAGCAGGGTAAATACTGCGTTCTGGTATGCCGGGTGAAACCAGTTATTGTATACGGCCAGATCAAAGGGCACCTCCGCTGCAAGAGCCAGGATTCCCAGGGAAAGGGCATAGCGGAGCCTGCTTCTGGTGTGGGCGAACCCCTCCACTAGCAGATACGCGAAGATAGGGAATGCCAGCCTGCCCGCAAAACGGCAGACTCTGCCGATGAGCATCCACCGATGCCCCTCAGGGGTGGCAATAATCATGCTGTACATCAGGGGTTCCCTGGCGTGTAAAATGCCGCTCTGAATAATGACAGCCCCGATATGGTCTGCCAGCATTGCCATCACTCCGATTATTTTCAGCTGATTGCCCGTCAGGCCGCTTATGGGCCCGCGGTAATAACCGCGCCTTCTCATCCTTGCGTTCACATTCATTTCCTCGTCCGTAATTTTTATGTTTGACTAGCGTGTTTATCTATCATACTCCTTTTTGGCAAAAAATGCAAGTTTTCTCCCACTTCCTACCATTTTTAGGCCTTAAATTGGGATCGTGGCCCCATTTCAGTGGTGTCAATGTGCAGGTTCTTCCATTTTTCCCCAACTGTGGGGAGGGGCGCGTGGAAGGGGGCGCGGACGTTGGCTGGTGTATTTTCCGGGTTAGTCTATGAAACGTCCGCTGACGCATCC
>URUZ01000008.1 GCA_900551225.1 uncultured Clostridium sp. | reverse complement strand
TGGGCTCGGAGATGTGTATAAGAGACAGGCTATAATGAAACATTGTTACTATACATGATTGATTATACACGATTCGGAGAGAAAATGTGAAATAAAATTGTCTAAAATCACAAAAAAACCAATGTATATTCCATGGCTTCTATTCAATGTGCGTAATGCCCATAGGCCGCCGCCAAAAAACCATAGGCTGATTTTTAGTTTTACTGGAAATTCCGGCGGATACGTGATATCCTTTACGTGACATCTTTCACCATAAAGAAACAGCTTTTTAATAGAGAGGAGAACGAACAAATGTCATTATCAAACACACCGACTCCACATATCGGAGCGGCAGAGGGGGAGATTGCAGAGACCATTCTGCTGCCGGGTGATCCGCTGCGTGCAAAGTATATTGCAGATCATTTTATGGAGGATGTGAAGCAGTTTAACGCCACCCGCAATATGCTGGGGTATACGGGAACATACCACGGACGTCCGGTGTCTGTTATGGGCACTGGAATGGGCTGTCCGTCTATTGGGATTTATTCATATGAACTGATCCATTTTTACGGCTGTAAAAATCTGATCCGGGTGGGCACTGCCGGCTCGATCCACCAGTCGGTGCATGTGCGGGACCTGGTGCTGGCCATGGGGGCCTGCACCACCAGCAATTATGTGCGCCTGATGGGGCTGCCCGGGGATTTCGCGCCGGTGTGCAGCTTTGAACTGCTGGAAAAGGCAGTGGCTGCCGCCAGGGCAAAGGGCCTTGAATGCCGGGTGGGCAATGTGCTCAGCTCCGACATGTTCTATGCCCCGCAGGCCCAGGCCAAGAACGGCATGACCTGGACGGACATGGGGGTTCTGGCAGTGGAGATGGAGGCCGCAGCGCTCTATGCCAATGCAGCCGCAGCCAGAGCCAACGCCCTGGCTATTCTCACCATCTCTGATTCCATGGTGACAGGGGAGGCCACAACAGCCCAGGAGAGGCAGAACAGCTTCACCCAGATGATGGAGGTTGCCCTGGCCCTGGCTTAAGGGCCCTGGCTCAAAGGGATCTCGCATACAAAAATACGGGAATGTGCGTGGCGTACGTACAAATGTATTTTTCTCACGAATAAATATTGATTTTTTTCTCAGTTTGTTATAGGATAGGGAAAGATTCGCGGAATCAAGCTGACAGAATGAGATTATGGAAAAGAAGTTAAAGGTTGGCATATTAGGCGCAACGGGCATGGTAGGGCAGCGTTTTATCGCCCTGTTGGAAAATCATCCGTGGTATGAGGTGGTGACAGTGGCTGCAAGCCCCCGTTCCGCAGGCAAGACATATGAGGAGGCCATTGGCGACCGCTGGAAAATGGTGACTCCAATGCCCGAGGCTGTGAAAAAACTGGTGGTTATGAATGTCAATGAGGTGGAGAAAGTGTCCTCCGGCGTGGATTTTGTATTCAGCGCAGTGGACATGACAAAGGACGAGATCCGCGCCATTGAGGAGGAGTATGCCAGGACTGAGACGCCGGTGGTCTCCAACAACAGCGCCCACCGCTGGACGCCGGACGTTCCCATGGTGGTGCCGGAGATCAACCCGGAACATTTTGAGGTAATATCCGCCCAGAGAAAACGGCTGGGCACAGAGCGCGGATTTATCGCCGTGAAGCCCAACTGCTCCATTCAGAGCTATGCGCCTGCGCTGACCGCCTGGAAGGAATTCGAGCCTTATGAGGTGGTGGCAACTACATACCAGGCCATATCCGGCGCGGGTAAGAACTTTAAGGACTGGCCGGAGATGCTGGGCAACATCATTCCCTATATCGGCGGCGAGGAGGAGAAGAGCGAGCAGGAGCCTCTGCGCCTGTGGGGCAGTGTGGTGAACGGAGCCATTGTAAAGGCAGCGGAGCCTGTGATCACCTGCCAGTGTATCCGCGTTCCCGTACTCAACGGACACACTGCGGCGGCATTTGTTAAATTCAGAAAAAAGCCGACCAAAGAGCAGCTGATCGAGAAGCTGGTAACCTACAAGGGCCTGCCCCAGGAACTGGAGCTTCCCAGCGCGCCTAAGCAGTTTATCCAGTATCTGGAAGAAGATAACCGTCCCCAGTTGACGGCGGACGTGGACTTTGAGAAGGGGATGGGCATCTCCATCGGCCGTCTCAGGGAGGACACGGTGTACGATTATAAGTTTGTGGGCCTGTCCCACAATACGGTCCGCGGCGCGGCAGGCGGGGCAGTGCTCTGCGCGGAACTGCTGACGGCCAAGGGGTATATTCAGGCTAAATAGGGGGTAAAACATGGCAGTACAAAAGGAATTATTTGGGAAAATGCCCGACGGCACAGAGGTGACCCGCTACACATTGTCCAATGACAATGGGGTCTCGGCTTCCTTCATCACCCTGGGCGGGGTGTGGGTGTCCATGATGGCGCCGGACAGGGACGGCAATTTTGAGGATGTGGTGCTGGGCTATGACCAGCTGGACCATTACCGGAAGAACCCGCCCCATTTCGGAGCGCCTGTGGGCAGGAATGCCAACCGCATAGGCGGGGCGTCGGTGACCATTGACGGCAGGGAATATCCGCTGGCAGCCAACGACGGGCCCAACAACCTGCACAGCGGACCTGATTTTTACCATGGCCGGATCTGGGAGGCCAAGGCGGCTGAGACAGAGGAGGGCAGCAGCGTGGCATTCACCCTGGAGAGCCCTGACGGAGACCAGGGATACCCCGGTAATGCCCGGATTCAGGTCAGCTATACCCTGAAGCAGGACAACAGCCTGGTGCTGGACTATCAGATGGTCAGCGACGCGGACACAGTGGCCAATTTCACCAACCACAGCTATTTTAACCTGGCCGGCCACGGCTGCCCGGATATACTGAAGCAGCAGGTGTGGATCAACGCGTCCTGCTATACGCCGGCTGATGCAGTGTCGATCCCCACAGGGGAGATTGCGCCGGTGAAGGGCACGCCCATGGATTTCACGGTGATGAAGCCCATTGGGCGGGACATTGACCAGGATTTTGAGGCGCTGGTGCTGGGGAAGGGATATGACCACAACTGGGTGCTGGACCACCCGGCCGGTGAGCTGTCCCTGGCCGCAAAGGCCCTGGACCCGGACAGCGGGCGTCTGATGGAAGTCTACACTGACCTGCCGGGCATCCAGTTCTATACAGCCAACTTCCTGACAGGCGAACTGCCGGGAAAAGGGGGAGCTGAGTATGGATACCGCCACGGCTACTGTTTTGAGACCCAGTATTATCCGGATGCGGTCCATAAAGAGAACTTCCAGTCACCTGTGCTGAAGGCCGGTGAGACCTACCATACGGTGACGGTTTACAAATTTTTGACGGAATAAAAAGTTTTGAGAAAGGGCTCTGCGGGTGCGGAGCTTTTTCTGGTTGTCACAGCCCCCAATTAATGCTATACTAATAGATACGTGTCCGCCCTGATAACCGCGGACCTTAACAGAGAACAGCAATGAGGGATTAAATGTCAAAATCGTTATACATAGCAGAAAAGCCCAGCGTGGCGCAGCAGTTTGCGGATGCGCTGAAGGTTCGGGGGCGGAGGGGCGACGGATTTATTGAATCGGAGAATGCCATTGTCACCTGGTGTGTGGGCCATCTGGTAACCATGAGTTACCCGGAGGTCTATGATCCAAAGTACAAGCGGTGGAGCTTCGCAACCCTGCCCTTTCTGCCCAAAGAATTTAAATACGAGGTGATTGGCAATGTTGCCAAACAGTTCGAAATTGTAAAAGGGTTATTAAACAGGCCGGATGTGGATACAATCTATGTATGTACGGACTCCGGGCGGGAGGGAGAGTATATCTACCGCCTGGTGGCCCAGCTGGCTGGGGTGAAGGACAAGAAGCAGAAACGGGTGTGGATCGATTCGCAGACTGAGGAGGAGATCTTAAGAGGCATCCGGGATGCCAAGGATTCTACTGAGTATGACAATCTGTCCAGCTCCGCCTATCTGAGGGCCAAGGAAGATTATCTGATGGGAATCAACTTTTCCAGGGCACTGACCCTGAAGTACGGTCCGGCGCTGTCCAGCTATCTGAAAACAAAGTACACGGTGCTCTCAGTGGGCCGCGTCATGACCTGTGTGCTGGGCATGGTGGTGCGCAGGGAGCGGGAGATCCGGGAATTTGTCAAGACTCCCTTTTACCGGGTGGTGGGAACCTTCGAGGCCCCCGGCGAGGAGGGGAAGGAGCCGGTCACCTTTGACGGGGAGTGGAAGGCTGTGGAGGGGTCCAGATACTTTGGCACCCCGGCCCTCTATAAGGAGAACGGCTTTAAGGAGAGAAAGACGGCAGAAGAGCTGATCGCCTTCCTGTCTGCCAGCCCTCCCCTGACAGCCCTGGTGCTCTCCAAGGAGAAGAAAAAGGAGACCAAGAATCCGCCGCTGCTGTACAATCTGGCGGAGCTGCAGAATGACTGTTCCAAGATGTTCAAGATCAGCCCCGATGAGACGCTGAAGGTGGTACAGGAGCTGTACGAGCGCAAGATGGTCACCTACCCCAGAACAGACGCCAGGGTGCTGTCCACGGCCGTGGCCAAGGAGATCCACAAGAATATCGGCGGCCTGAAGAATTACGCTCCCATGGGCGCCTTCGCGGATGAGGCCCTGAACCTTGGCAATTACAAGAATATTGCCAAGACCCGCTACGTCAACGACAAGCAGATTACGGACCACTATGCCATTGTCCCCACCGGACAGGGCTTGGGGAATCTGAGGAGCCTTCCTCCGCTGTCGGAGAAGGTCTACCAGGTGATCTGCCGGCGTTTCCTCAGCATCTTTTATCCGCCGGCTATTTACCAGAAGTACAGCCTGGAGCTGGAGCGTGAGAAGGAACATTTCTTTGCCAACTTCAAGGTCCTGTCAGAGCCTGGCTATCTGAAAGTGGCTGATGTGAACCTGGCCAAAAAGACAGCAGTGGAGGAGAATTTCGAGGAAAAGGACCGCGACGGGGAGCAGGAGACCAAAGACGGGGAGGACAACCCCTCGTCCCAGGAGAAAAATACCCCGAAAAAGACGGTAGATCAGGCTGCGCTGCTGCAAATGCTTGCGAAATTGAAAAAAGGTGATATACTTACTTTGGCGGAGTTAGTGATCAAGGAAGGCGAGACTTCCCCGCCCAAGCGCTATACCTCCGGCTCCATCATTCTGGCCATGGAAAATGCCGGCCAGCTGATTGAGGACGAGGAGCTGCGCGCCCAGATCAAGGGCAGCGGAATCGGAACCAGCGCCACCAGGGCGGAGATTCTGAAAAAGCTGTGCAATATTAAGTACCTGTGCCTTAACAAAAAGACCCAGGTGATCACCCCGGACCTTCTGGGGGAGATGGTTTTCGATGTGGTGGACACTTCCATCCGCCAGCTGCTGAATCCCGAGCTGACCGCCAGCTGGGAGAAGGGGCTGACCTATGTGGCGGAGGGCACCATCACCTCCGAAGAGTATATGCAGAAACTGGAACGTTTTGTAGCCGGCAGGACCGTAAATGTAATCCGTATGGATAATCAGTATCATATGAGACAGTATTTCGACGCGGCCGCCGCTTACTATAAAAAGTAAAAGGAGAATGACATCATGAAATTAGACGAGATGAAGATTACAGAAATGTACGATTTGAACAACACCATTGCAGCCCGTTTATTTGAAGGCAAGACCTATCCATGGGAAGTTCTGGACGATATCGGCAGCTTCATTGAAACACTGGGCGCGCAGCTTCCGGAGGGGGACTACCGCAAGGTGGGCAGGAATATCTGGATTCATAAAAGAGCCAGGATGGCTCCCACAGTTGCCATGGGCGGCCCGGCTATCATCTGCGAGGGTGCGGACATCCGTCACGGCGCATTTATCAGAGGCCGCGTGATCGTAGGCCACAAGGCTGTTGTGGGCAATTCCTGCGAGATCAAGAATTCCATTCTCTTTGACGGCGTCCAGGTTCCCCATTACAACTATGTAGGCGATTCCATTCTGGGCGCCAAGGCCCATATGGGCGCAGGGGCCGTGACTTCCAATGTGAAGAACGACAAGTCCCTGGTAATCGTGCACGCTGAGGACAAAGACCAGGAGACCGGTCTGAAGAAGTTCGGCGCCATGCTGGGCGACGGTGCGGAAGTCGGCTGCAACAGCGTTCTGAATCCCGGCACCGTAATCGGCAAAAACAGCAGCGTTTATCCGCTGTCCAGCGTCCGCGGCTGCGTGTCTGCCGACTCCATCTACAAGGGCAAGGGCGATATTGTGAAGAAGGAAGTGCGCGACGCTGGGGAAGCTCCTGTGGAAGCGCCTGCAGCAGAAGCACCGGCTGAGAAGCCTGTCAAGGAGAAAGCTCCCGCCAAGGAGAAGGCTCCTGCTAAGAAGAGCAAAAGCCTGAAAGTAGTTAAATAAGATAATTAAATCATAAATGCCCCCGGAGCCAGCTGGTTCCGGGGGCATTTGAGATTTTATTTAGTTCCGAAGATACGGTCGCCGGCATCGCCCAGTCCTGGGCAGATATAGGCATTCTCGTTGAGGCAGCGGTCCAGGTGGCCCACATAGATCTGTACATCGGGATGTGCCTCCTGCAGACGCTTTAAGCCCTCGGGAGCGGCGATGATGGACATGAACTTGATCTTCTTTCCTCCGTGCTGCTTGATGAAGTCCACAGCGGCTACGCCGGAACCGCCGGTGGCCAGCATGGGATCAGTGACAATGATGGTGCGCTGCTCAATGGGGTCCGGAAGCTTGCAGTAATACTCGTGGGGCTGATGGGTGACCTCGTCGCGGTACAGACCGATGTGGCCCACCTTGGCGCTGGGAACCAGTGCCAGAATCCCGTTAACCATTCCAAGCCCTGCCCGCAGAATGGGCACAACAGCCAGCTTGCGTCCCGCGATCATGGGGGTCATGCAGGTCTCGATGGGAGTCTCAATCTCCACATCCTCCACCGGAAGATCGCGCAGGGCCTCATAGCCCATCAGCATGGCGATTTCCTCTGTCAGGGCGCGGAACTCATTGGTTCCGGTTGTCTTGCTGCGCATCATGGAAATCTTGTGCTGGATTAAGGGGTGGTCAAAGATCATTACATTATCCATAGTTGTTGCTGCTCCTTTATCTGTTGGTTTCTAATATTTTGCTAAAATTATTATAGCTCAGTTGGTCACGTATGGCAACCTATTTGGTGGTGGGATCGAAGGTAACTATAACATAATCTCCCAGGGCGTGAGGCACAGCCAGAGAGAAGCAGATGGTGCCCTGTTTTTCATAGCTGAAGGATTCCGGCCATGTTCCCTCCTGTGAGAGGGGGAAATCGGCCCCGTCAAATGCTGCGGTCAGGCTCTCTAAGGTCAGGGTGCTGCGGTATTCCAGCACGGCCTTGGCCTCCTCGGCGGAGAGTCCGGAGAACTCCACATCATCGCTGAGCACATATCCGGCCATGGTGTAGGCGTCTGTAAAGTCATTGAAGCCCAGATCCGAGGCCTGAGGCAGGTTCACGGTATTGGAATAAAAGACATTGACAGGGTGAGCCGCTCCCTCGGCGGACAGCTGGCCTGTGTAGGTTGCGGTGAGCCGCTTGCGGTCCACTGAGATCACCTTGCATTTTACATTCAGGGTATCCTTGGATTCGTCGATGCCATTGGCTTTTATGTATGCCAGGGCATTGGATTTTAACAGGTCGTTGACCTTGGCCTGCAGGTCGGCGTCATCCATCTTGTCCACCACTGGATACTGGACGGATACCTTGCCTGAGGTGTAGGTGTCCAGGGTGGCAGTGACGCTGGAGGCTGTGCCTGCGTCCTCCGGCGACTTCTCGGCCGCAGTGGTAGGCGCGGCGGTGGGAGCTGCCGTGGGGGCCATGGTCTCCTTGGACGCCTCTGTGTGGATGGTGGACAGGTCAATTTTATCCGGCGACTTGCTGAGTGTGAGTCCGATGGCAACGCCGCCGATGACCACGGCTGCAGCCGCTGCGCCGATCAGCACTTTCTGTGTAGTATTCATAAATCGTTCCTCCTTTTCTTTCGTGAGGTCAGTCTGCCAAAAGGGCAGAATGACCTTATTATGTAATATTGTATAGGATATTCATGGACGAAGTTTGAAGAAATACTTACAAATTCTCTAAGAAGCGCCAAAAATTCCCATAAAATAATACCACTAATTGTGAAGAAGCGCAATAAAATATAAGTATTTGCCTATGGATGACATAAATAGATTTGTAATTGCCTAAAAACCACCTGTGTGTTATGATTCCATTAACGGAATATTTACGGCGTGTTTATAAAATGTAAATAATATTTACATAATTTTAATAATAGCGCCCGTATTCCTTACTGCATTTAACGAAAAGAAAATATGGAGGGGTAATTTTATGTCTGAATCTTCAAAAGCAATTAGACCTTATGGACTGCAGTGGTGGCTCTGCGGAGCAATCATGCTCATCACCATCGCAGCCGCGGCTACCGGCGCACTGTCCACAGATCTGGCCGGCTCTTTTGCTCTGATGCTGTCCATCGGCATCCTGTGCAATGAGGTGGGAGAGCGTATTCCGATCTGGAACAGCTACGTGGGAGGCGGCCTGGTACTGGCATTCCTGGTATCCGCAGTGCTGTTCACCTACAACTTAATTCCGCAGAAATATGCGGACGCCATGATTATGGTAATGGATGAGGCTGACTTCCTGTCATTCTTCATTATCTTCCTGATCACCGGCTCTATCCTGGCTCTGGACAGAAAGCTTCTGATCCGTTCCTTCGCAGGATACATACCCGCAATCTTCGGCGGACTTTTAGGCGCAGGCGTTTTCGGTATTCTGGCCGGCCTTGTATTCGGTATCAACCCTGTTAACGTTATGTTAAAATATGTGCTTCCCATCATGGGCGGCGGCAACGGAGCAGGCGCTGTGCCTCTGAGCCAGATCTATGAGACAGTGACCGGCGACGCGGCGGCAAACTACTATTCCTTTGCCATCACCATCCTGACCATTGCCAACATTTTCGCAATCCTGACAGCTGCAATCCTGCGCAAGATCGGCGAGAAGAAGACCAGCTGGACCGGCAACGGAACCAACCTGATCCGCAAGGGCGGCGATTTCGCTACCGAGGATAAGAAGGTAAAGGTGTCCATGAAGGATTTAGGAGGAGCATTCTTCCTGGCAGTTGGTTTCTATGCCCTGGGCAGACTGTTTGCCAAGGCTCTGCTTCCCACCATCTTCGGCGTGGCGATCCATCAGTTCGCTTACATGATCATTTTCGTTGCAATCGTGGCAGCTCTGGGTATTGTACCTGAGAACATCCGCGCAGCAGCTAAGAAGTTACAGTCCTTCTTCACCACCAACCTGATCCTGATCATCATGGTAGGCGTAGGCGTGGACACCAACATTATTGAGCTGGTTCAGGCCATCACACCCGGAAACGTAGTGATCGCCCTGGCAATCGTAATCGGCGCAATCCTGGGCTCTGCCATTGTTGGCTGGCTGGTTGGCTTCTTCCCCATCGATTCCGCGATCACCGCAGGCCTGTGTATGGCTAACCGCGGCGGCTCCGGCGACCTGGCAGTATTGGGCGCTTCCAACAGAATGGGCCTGATCGCTTACGCACAGCTGTCCTCACGTTTAGGCGGAGGTATCGTGCTGATCATCGGCAGTATACTCTTTGGAGCCTTCCTGTAAGGCAAATGTTTTTCTTAACAATCTGATAAAGGCGCTCTGCGGCAGCTACAAGCTCCGTGGGGCGTTTTTTTGTTTCATAGGAAAGTGCTCCTATGAAACAAAAAACGCTCCGCGAGCATCGCACTGGGTTGGTGAGGAATGATGTCGCCGAAGCGACCCAACCCAGGCGGAGAATCCCGAGAACGGGATTCTTTGTTCTTATTAATCGTAGATAATTCACAGCTTTAGCAGACATTATATGAAAAATATATAAAATTTACCCAACTGTTGGCGCGCCAACACATCCCCCTTAAAAAGAGTGTTATAATTTTAACTATCTTAGAGAGCGGGGTGAGGAAAATCAAAACAGAAGAAACAAAACTTAAATTCTATGGAAGTCCGGCGTTTGCCATGCTGCCCCTTGGGGTCTATATTCTGGTGGGCGGTATATTCTCAGTAGGGCTGCATTTCTACTCTATGAAGGGGCTGATCTTTGCAGCGGTTGTATCCCTGTTGGCCGGATTCTTCCTGTGCCGGAACAAAGGACAGTATTGGGACTCCATTGTCAGGGGGCTGGCACAGTATGGCAATTCACGGCTGATTTTTGTTTTCCTGGTGATCGGTATTTTTTCCAAGCTGATGAATAAAGGGGGAATCGGAAACGGATTTATCTGGCTGAGCCTGAATCTGGGCATCTCAAGGAGCGCTTTTGTGGTATTCAGCTTCCTGGCTTCTGCGGTAATCTCCATGGGAACCGGGGCGCCCATTGCGGCCATGTTCGCCGTGCTTCCCATCTTTTATCCGCCGGGGATTCTGCTGGGAGCCAATCCGGCTATGCTGGCCGGGGCACTGATCAGCGGCATCTTCTTCGGGGATGCGATTTCACCCAGTTCCCAGGTCATCAACACAACTGTGATGATCCAGCACGACGGGCAGACAGGGGAGCCTGCAAAACTGCTGTCCACATTAAAACAGAGAACGCCTTACATCGTGACGGCCGGCATGGCGGCTATGGTGATATACGCTATCTTCGGCGGAAGGGGAGGGGCTGTGGGAGACGTATCCCAGGTGGCTGCCCTGGCTTCCCCACAGGGGCTGTGGATGCTGGTTCCGCTGTCCGTTCTGTTGTTTATCTGCTTCCGGACGGGGAACCTTTTCATGGGCCTGTCCTACGCGATTGTGGTTGGCTTTGGCGTGGGACTGGTGACCGGAGTGCTCACATTTTCAGATATTGTGGCCATTGACTATGCCACTTCAGGATTAAAGGGGATTGTTTTCGAGGGACTGAGCGGTATGCTGGATGTGGTGGTATCCACCATTTTACTCTACGGTCTGATCGCAGTGGCAGTGGACGGCGGTATGCTGGAGCGTTTCTGCTGCTGGATACTGTCCAGGAAGGTCACTCAGACCAGAAGGGGTGCGGAAGGGGTGCTGTCGGCAGGAATCTTCATCACCAACGTCCTGCTGGCCGGCTGTGTGCTTCCATCCATTCTGATGTTCGGCGAGATCGCGGACCGGATTGGGCAGAAGAGCAATATTTCTCCGGAACGCAGAAGTATCCTGCTGATGGCCAATGCCACCAACTGCAGTTCTATTATTCCAATTAACAGCTCATTCATTATGGGCGCGGTAACAATTATCAACGAGATGGTTCAGAACAACAGCTATCTGCCCGCAGTTACGCCGTTCTCCATTTTCTGCACCGCATTTTACTGCCTCTTCCTCACCGGAATCAGCGTTTTCTGGGTGGTGACAGGAGCGGGAAATGCAGCGGAGGGGGAGATCAGAGAACAGGAGGTTTCGGCTGTTCACCATGGTTAGAAGAGGAGCGATGATATATGGATTCAATGTATGATTTAATTATTGTGGGAGGCGGTCCGGCAGGTCTGTCGGCCGCCATCTATGCGGGCCGGTCGGAGCGGAAGACCCTGCTGCTGGAGAAGGGCAGCTACGGCGGCAGGATTAACGACACCTATGAGATCCGCAATTACCCGGGAACCATTGTGGACACGGGCCAGCACCTGATGGAGCGTTTCAGGGAGCACGCTGCCAGCCACCCCACGGTTGAGCTGAAGCGGACCACTGTGACCGGGGTCCGCAGAGAAGCGGACGGATTCGTGGTGGGCACCAAGCGGCGCGGCGATTTTAAAGCCCACAGCGTGATTCTGGATCTGGGCACCAGGCCCAGGGAGCTGAACATCAAGGGAGAGAAGGAGTTCACCGGCCATGGGGTGGCCTACTGCGCCACCTGTGACGCTGAGTTCTTTAAGGGCAAGGAGATCTATGTTCTGGGAGCCGGAGACCAGGCCATCGAGGAAGCGGATTACCTGACCGGTTTTGCCTCAAAGGTGACCATTGTGGTGCTTCACGAGGAGGGCCATCTGGACTGCAACGAGGTGGCGGCTGAACACGCCTACAAGAACCCGAAGATCCATTTCGTGTGGAGTTCCACCGTGCAGGAGATCAGGGGCAGTGAACACGTGGAATCCCTGGTACTGAAGAATGTGGACTCAGGGGCTGAGACAGAGGTTAAGGCCGACGGCCTGTTCCTGTTCGTGGGCATGGTGCCTCAGACGGAGATGGTGAGGGAACTGGTATCCTGTGACAAATCCGGATATATCCATACAAATGACAAGATGGAGACAGACGTCCCGGGCCTCTACGCAGTGGGGGACTGTACCCAGACCTTTCTGCGGCAGGTGGTTACCTCGGCGGCGGACGGCGCTGTGGCGGCGGTTGCCTCGGAGCGCTATGTGAAGGAGATGAAACAGATCCAGGAGATCCTGAGCCCGGATTCAGGAAAAATCGCATTTTTGTTCTACAACCCTTATATTAATGAAGATATCCAGAAGACGGCGGAGCTGGAACAGAGCCTTGGTGAGCAGTGGAAGGTATACCGCCAGGATATCACAAGGCAGGGACTGCTCTACCAGAGCCTGAAGCTGGAGGGGTCCGTTGCAGGAGCATTTTATAATAACGGAAAGCTGGAAGAAGTAAAGACCGCTTTCTAAATTAAAAACATACAACAAATTAGGAGGATATAATTTATGGGACAGCCACTTGTTTTTCCACACGGAGTCACAGTCTACAACCCTGAAAAATGCTGGAGCGGTTACACAATTGTTCCGCTGATCAATGACGGCGTTCTGCTCTTTGACATGAACGGCAATGAGGTGAGGCGCTGGAATATGCACGCCATGCCGCCAAAGCTGCTGCCGGGCGGCTATGTGATGGGCCTGTCCGGCTACCGTCATCCTGACTACGGTATGCAGGACGGCGTGAACTTGATTGAGATTGACTATGACGGAAACATTGTGTGGGAATTCGACCATTTTGAGAATATCGATGACCCGGGCAGAGACCACCGCTGGATGGCCCGCCAGCACCATGACTACCAGAGAGAGGGCAACCCCGTGGGCTATTATGTGCCGGGAATGGACGCCAAGCCTTTGGAAGGCAACACACTGATTCTGGTTCACCAGACCGTCCGCAACCCCAAGATCTCAGACAAGAAGCTGCTGGACGACGCCATGATCGAAGTGGACTGGGAGGGCAATATCCTCTGGAAATGGTCCATCAGTGATCATTTTGATGAGCTTGGTTTTGACGAGGCGGCCAAGAACGTGCTGTTCCGCGATCCCAATATGCGCTCCTCCGACGGAGGCGTGGGCGACTACCTCCATGTCAACTGCATGAGCTATTTAGGCCCCAACAAATGGTATGACCAGGGCGACATGCGCTTCAAACCGGACAATATTATCTTTGACTGCCGGGAAGCCAACATTCTGGCCATCCTGGACAAGGAGAGCGGCAAGATCGTATGGCGCATCGGGCCTGATTTCAATGCCACGCCGGAGCTTAAGAAGCTGGGCTGGATCATCGGCCAGCATCATTTCCATATGATTCCCAAGGGACTTCCGGGAGAGGGCAACCTGATGGTATTCGACAACGGCGGCTGGGGCGGCTACGGCACACCCAATCCCTGTTCACCCATCGGAAGCAAGAACGCGCTGAGAGATTACAGCCGTGTGCTGGAATTTAACCCCGTCACCCTGGAGGTGGTGTGGAAGCTGACTCCCAAGGAGCTGGGCCACGCCATCCCCACGGACGCCAGCAAGTTCTACAGCCCCTATGTCAGCAGCGCCCAGCGTCTGCCCAACGGCAATACCCTGGTCACAGAAGGCTCCGACGGCCGCCTGATCGAGGTAACCCCGGATCACGAGATTGTGTGGGAGTGGATCTCACCGTATTACACCCACAGTGAGAAAGGCCCCAACAACAATATGATTTACCGCGCCTACCGCTATCCCTACAGCTATGTGCCCCAGGAGGAGGTTCCGGTGGAGGTTCCCATTGAGCGGATTGACAATGTGACTTACCGCGTTCCGGGTGCAGGGGCATTCGGCGCCAGGAAAGTCATTGATGTTGAGGGTACCCTGCCCTACTATGCGGATGTGGCCCTCTGTGTGGCAACGGACGATGAGGAGGATGTATCCAAACGTGAGAAGATCTTCGAGGTAGATACCGAGTTCTTCCGCCCTGTCACAGCGGCCAGCTGGAACGAGGATGTACTGAAGGTGGAGGGCAAGCCGGTGCTGGTGCTCTTCGGAGCAGAGCGCTGCACCCACTGTAAGGCGCTGCATCCGGTTCTGGAGGAGGCCCTGAAGGAAGAATATGAGGGACAGTATGAGATCCGTTATGTGGATGTGGATGCCAACCAGGATCTGGTGGACACCTACCGCATCGGCGGAATTCCGGTGGTAACCATCTATAAGAACGGTGAGGAGGTCCAGCGGTTTAACGGGGAGAAGGACTATGATGACCTCTGTGACATTCTGGACCGTCCACTTGCGTAAATGCATTGAGACCGGGCAGCCGGTAAACAGAATATAGCACTCAGATGACGGGCATATCAGCCATGGGCTGACAGCCCGTCTTTCTGCCGCCGGGATATAAGGCTGAAGCTGCCTTATATCCTTGACAAACCGGTATGACAAGCGTAATATGAAATTATGATATAACAGTTGTCATATGGAGGTGGCCGGATTGAATGTGAAGGTGGATAAAATATCAGAGGCTGAGGCTGAAATAATGAGGGTGGTATGGGACCACAGCGGTCCTGTCACCTATTCCCATATCCGCACGGTGCTCACAGGGCAGAATGGCTGGGAGAGCCCAACCGTCAATACCCTGGTCAACAGGCTTGTGAAAAAAGGGGTGCTGGCCCAGGAGAAAAGAGAGGTTTACTACTATACTGCGGTCATATCTGAGGCGGAATACACCCAGGCGAAAACAGAATCCTTCATTCATAAGGTCTACGGGGGAAATGCAAAGGGCCTGATGTCCGCGCTGATCAGCTATGGGAACGTAACCGAGGAGGATTTGGTGGAGCTGCGCGCGCAGTGGAGGAATGGAGGGGAGGACTATGAATAACCTGTTGTTGATGTGTCTGTCCCTGTCATTGTCCGGCTCTCTGGCAGCTGCGGCCCTTATATTACTAAAACCGCTTTTGAGAAGGCTGGGGAAAACGTGGCAGTATTACCTTTGGCTGCTGGTGGTTCTGCGGCTGCTGATTCCCTTCAGCCCGGAAGTAAATGTGGTTGGCAGGCTGTTTCAGCAGGCGGAGACGCAGTTCGGCACACAGGGCAGTGGGACGGAACCAGGGCTGGATCTTAAGGGGCAGAAGGCCGCACAGAATCCGGCGGCGCCTGGAGCTGACAACGCCGGCCCGCAGGATGGGCCTGGGGCAGCCGCGGTATCCTCCTCCCTGAATATTCCCCTTGCAGGCGCAGTCTGGCTGGCTGCGGCAATCATATTGCTGATCTGGAAGATATATGGCTACGGCCGGTTTTTGACAACGGTAAAAAAGGAAAGTATATTGATAGCGGACGGGCGGCTTACTGCCGTGCTGCAGGCGGTAAGCGCGGACATGGGAATCAAGAGAAAAATCCCCCTGTGCACAAACTCCCTGGTGCGGGCGCCGATGATCCTCGGCTATATAAAACCGATGATTGTATTGCCTGATGGGGATATCCCCCTGTCTGAGCTGAGGTTTATTTTAAGCCATGAGCTGACCCATTACCGCCGCATGGATATACTTTATAAATGGCTTGCGGAGATCGCGGTATGCCTGCACTGGTTTAATCCCATGGTATACTGGGTCAGGAAGCAGATCAGCCGGGATTGTGAATTCTCCTGCGACGAGGCCGTTGTATCCCGTTTAGGGGGGGCGGAGCGGCGGATCTACGGGGAAACGCTGCTGAACTCCATTGTTATCGACCGTTTGGGTGGTACAGACATTGCCTCGCTCTCCTTGAGCAAAGATGGAAATCTGATTAAAGAAAGGCTGAATGCCATTATGAAATACCGGAGAAAATCTAAATTGATTGCCCTGTGGGGCGCGGTCCTGACCCTTGTACTGCTGGGCGCCACGGTTTGCGCCGGGGCCTACACGGCAAGTTCAGAGAAGGGCGGCGCTGCAAATGCTGGAGTCAGCCAGACGCAGGAGGGGCAGGCGGTGGTATATGATTATGTGGAAATGCGCTACAGTGAGGGCGATGAACTGGCATATATTACCAATGAGAGGACCAACCGCACAACTAAGAAGATAGTGAGCTGCGACCGCGCCATGCTGGCATATGATAAAGAGGGGAACCCTCTGGAGCTGGACTGGTGGAGCAGGGACGGGGAATTAAACTACAGCTATCTGCAGCGCCACGGAGGGCTTACCAGGGAAATCCTGCCGGGGGAAAAGGATGAGCAGAGCAGAGGATGGAGGCTGAACGCCGCCTTGGACCCCCATGTGAAAAACGTCTCCTATGTGCTGTACTGTGATATTGAAATCACTTTTGATGACGGAACCGTCTGGAAAAACCCGGAATATGAGAGCTGGCTGTCCGGCTATGAGGGGAAAAAAGTTGACGTATCTGTGTTGGAAAACTACTACCCCTTCCGGGAGGAGATCACATTTAACGATTGAGTAAAGCTGTGCAGTCCGGCTGCCCATGCCGCAGGTGACAAAGGCAGCCGGACGCGGTATAATAGATACAGACTTTTTGAAGGAGACAGTACATGCACGACTATTTTTCGATTTCTGAGGACGCATGCAGAATCCCCTTTGCGGATCTCTGCAGAAGAAATGAACAGTACCGGTCTTATTTCCTGCGAAAGACATATGAGGCTTCCCAGTGCATCCACACCCAGGGGACGAAGATCAGCCAGTTTGGAATTGTGGAGAGCGGCATTTTAAAGGCAGTGGGCCATACGGAAAACGGCACGGAGCTGTGCCACGCTTATTTTGAAGAAAGGGACATATTCCCGGAATTCCTGTATTTTTCCGGCAGAAAGAACTATACCTACTCTCTGGTGGCTGAAAAAAAGTCAACAGTGGTCTGGGTCCCTGTCTGTGTGATGGAGGAAATGCTGGCAAAAGATCCGCCGCTGATGTACGCGCTGCTTCTCTACATATCCCAGAGGGGGCTGAAGAACCAGATGTATCTCAGCTGTCTCAATTATCAGACCATACGGGAGCGCATCGCCTACTGGATCACAGAGATGCACAATATCGCCCCCACAGAGTCCATCCGCATGCCCTGTTCCCAGCTGATCCTGGCCAACATGCTGCATGTGAGCCGGTCCTCCCTGAATCAGGAGCTGAAGCTGATGGAGAAGGAGGGGTATTTCCGCATCCGAAACAGGGAACTGCAGGTGCTGGATGAGGAGAAGCTGGCGGTTATAATATAAAGTATGAGAAAAAATACTTTTCTTTTCTGCTGATCCGTTGTATAATAAACAGCGTATTTGAATATGAAAACCGAGAGGGGTGCTGGAGTGATCCGGCTGAGATGAGACATTGGTTTCGAACCCTGACACCTGATCTGGATAATGCCAGCGTAGGAACTGTACAGGATTGCCTGATACGCCCGCCCGGAGTTGTCCGGACGGGCTTTTTTAAGCGGTGAACCGCAATTAATAAGAAGAGGAGAATGACACCTATGAATGCAAGTGTAGCGATCCAGTCCCTGCCAAAGGCAGAGAACAACGAGGAGTTAATCCGTATTGTGGATGAGGTTATTGCCTATATTAAGAGTACAGGTTTAACCTATTATGTGGGACCCTTTGAGACCACCATTGAGGGAGATTATGATGAGCTGATGGATATTGTAAAGGAGTGCCAGCATATTGCCGTCAGGGCGGGCGCACCGTCTGTGGCCGCATATATCAAGGTGTCCTATCACCCGGAGGGAGATGTGCTGACCATTGAAAAGAAAGTTACAAAGCATCACCGATAAGCTCTGGTCCTGTTCCGCCATTCTGCTGGTCCTGGTTCTGTGGCAGTGTGTCACAGCCTCCGGCCTGGTGGAAAGCTATATGCTGCCCTCCCCGGCGGCGGTTTTGAGGGCTTTTGCAGCGGAGTTCCCGGCTCTGATGGACAACGCCCGCATCACCCTGTGCGAGGCCTTCGCGGGCCTGGCCCTGGGCGTTGCCACCGGCTTCGTGATGGCGGTGCTGATGGACCGGTTCGACAGGCTGTACCAGGCATTTTACCCGCTGATCGTGCTGACCCAGACCGTGCCTGCGGTGGCCATTGCGCCTCTGCTGGTGCTGTGGTTTGGGTATGAGATGGCGCCTAAGGTAATCCTGATTGTGATCACCACCTTTTTCCCCATCACAGTGGGGCTGCTCACCGGCTTTCGGGCAGCTGATCCGGATGCGGTCAGCCTGCTGCGGGCTATGGGCGCGGGGAGGCTGCAGATATTCCGCTACATCAAGCTGCCGGGCGCCATGGGCCAGTTTTTCTCCAGCCTTAAAATCTCTGCGTCCTACGCAGTGGTGGGGGCGGTGATCTCCGAGTGGCTGGGCGGCTTCGGCGGCCTGGGCGTGTACATGACCAGGGTGAAGAAGGCCTTTTCCTTTGACAAAATGTTCGCGGTGATTATTCTGATCTCAGGGATCAGCCTGCTTCTCATGTGGGGAGTGGAACAGCTTCAGAAAAAATGTATGCCGTGGGAGCGGAATACAGGTGACAACAGGAGGATGAAATGAAAAAACGTTGGACTGCAATGATGATGGCCGCTTCTTTGGCCGCTGTCTCCTTGGCTGGCTGCGGCAGCAGCGGGAGGACACAGGGGACGGAAAACCCTGGGGCTGTAACGGATAATGATACGTCTGGGGCGGATAATGATACGTCCGCAGCGGATAGCAATACGGCCCAGGATAAAAAGGAGCTTAAGAAAGTTACCTTTGTTCTGGACTGGACGCCCAACACAAACCATACGGGGCTTTATGTGGCTCAGGAGAAGGGTTATTTTGCCCAGGAGGGGCTGGATGTGGAGATCGTACAGCCGCCGGAGAACGGGGCCGTGGTGCTGGTGGCTTCCGGCAAGGCCCAGCTGGGCATGTCCTTCCAGGACAGTCTGGCCCCCGCAGTGGCCGGCAGCAGCGCGCTTCCGGTGACCGCTGTAGCAGCCGTGATCCAGCACAATACCTCGGGCATCGTCTCACGTAAAGGCGAGGGCATGGAGCGTCCCAAGGGCATGGAGGGCAAAAGCTACGCGACCTGGGACATGCCCATAGAGAAGGCCATGGTGCAGTCTGTGGTGGAGGCCGACGGAGGGGATTTTGGCAAGGTAAAGCTGCTTCCCAGCACCGTGACCGACGAGGTATCCGCGCTGAGAAGCAAGAGTGTGGACGCCATCTGGATCTTCTATGCCTGGGCCGGCGTTAAGATGGAGGTGGATGGGCTGGAAACCGACTATTTTGCATTTTCCGACCTGAATCCCGTGTTTGACTATTATACGCCTGTGATGATTGCGGGCAATGACTTCCTGGAATCCGATCCGGAGACGGTCAGGGGCTTTCTGCGGGCTGCGGGCCGCGGTTATGAGGACGCGGTGGAAAATCCGGCGGAGGCCGCGAAGATTCTCTGTGCCGCCGCGCCGGAGTTGGACCCGGAACTGGTGGGAGCCAGCCAGGAGTATCTGGCGGGACAGTACATGGCCGAGGTGCCCCAGTGGGGCTATATCGATCCGATACGCTGGAACGCATTTTACAGCTGGCTCAATGAAAACGGCCTGTCGGAGACCGAGATACCGGAAAATGCAGGCTTTACCAATGACTATCTTCCGGAGAAGCCATGAAGAAGCTGAGCGTCCAACAGGTCAGCAAATCCTATGACGGCAGCAGGATTATCCAGGATATCTCCCTGGAGCTTCAGGAGGGGGAGCTGGTATCCCTTTTGGGCATCAGCGGCGGCGGGAAGACCACGCTGTTCAATGTTATCGCAGGCCTGAGCCTTCCAGATGAGGGGCGCGTGGTCATGGACGGCGAGGATATCACCGGCCGGCCGGGCCGTATCAGCTATATGCTGCAGAAGGACCTGCTGCTGCCGTACCGGACCATTGAGGATAATGTAGCCCTGCCGCTGCTCATTAAGGGTATGAACAAGGCGGAGGCCAGGCAGGCCGCGGCCTCCCATTTCGCCCAGTTTGGGCTGGAAGGGACCCAGAAGCAGTATCCCGGCAAGCTGTCCGGCGGTATGCGCCAGCGGGCGGCCCTGCTGCGGACCTACCTGTTCTCAGCCAGCGTGGCCCTGCTGGACGAACCCTTTTCCGCCCTGGACATGCTGACAAAGGGGGCGGTCCACCAGTGGTATCTGGAGGTGATGGAGGACATCCGCCTGTCCACCCTGTTTATCACCCATGATATCGATGAGGCAATCCTGCTGTCGGACAGGATCTACCTGCTGACCGGGCGGCCGGGGCGGATTACACAGGAGATTGTGATCCGGGAGCCCAAGCCCAGGAGGAAGGATTTCACCCTGACAGATGAATTCCTGGAGTATAAGCGGAAGATCCTGCGGCATTTGGAGGATGGGGCGGGTTTTCTGTGACTTCCGCTGCGCTTCACTCACAAAAAGACTTTGCGGGTATTACCTGCGAACAGTAACCAGTGCCTCCCGGTGTATTTACGCCGGGAGGCATTGGTGCATAATGCAGAGGTAAACAACATTTCTAAAGTTCTGGATTTAACATATGCTTATCTGCTATAATTATGGGTAGAACAGGGGGGCATACATGAGATGAAAGTAAACTTTATGAGACTGAAAAAGCTTACAGCAGCGGCAATCACCTGTGTAATGGCCGTCTCCTTGACGGCAGGCTGCACAGGGGCCGGAAGAGGGGGAGCCTCTGCTACCGGCGCTCAGACGGCAGGTATGGTCAGCGCCCGGGCTGCGGGAGAAGAAAACACCGGGATGGAATCCGGCGGGGGAGCGGAGCTGACGGGAGAACCGATCCGCATCGGCGTCATCTATGCGCTGAGCGGCAACAATGCTGCCATCGGAACCAATATTCTGCGGGGAATTGATTTTGCGGTGGAGGATATCAATGGGGCAGGCGGCGTGGGGGGACGCCCCATTGAGATTATCCGGGGCGATACCCAGGGAGACGCGGATGTGGCCCGCTCTGAGGCAGAGCGTCTGATTACCCGGGAGAAGGTGCATGCCATCGTGGGCTGCCATCAGAGCACCCTGACAGAAATTGTTGCCCGGGTGTGCGAGACACACAAAATCCCCATGATTACGGCTATTTCCACTGTGGACAGCATTTCTACCCATCATAACGAATATTTCTTCCGGCTGTGTCCTATGAATTCCCTGTATTTGGAAAATATGTTTATGTACATGAAAGAGCAGGCAGAGCAGACCGGCAGGGAAGTGAAAACCATTGCCGTATTTGCCGACAACAGTATGATCGGGCAGGAGGCCATCCGCTGTGCAAGGATTTACGCCCCGCAGTATGGCATGGAAATCATAAAAGAGATCCAGTACGGGCAGGGTGCGGCGGATTTGACCGGGGAGATCCTGGAGCTGAAGGCAGCAGGCGCAGATGCAGTTCTGGCAGAGAGCTATGTATCCGATGCCAGCCTGCTGATGGAGACTATGCAGGAGCAGAACTACCAGCCGCCAATCCTCATCGCCAAGGCAAACGGTTTTGCCGATCCAAGCTTTATTCCGGCAACCAGGGGCATATCGGAGGGGGTCACTTCTGTGGTGGAGTGGAATCCTGATATGACGAAGGGGCAGGATATCAACAAACGGTTCAAAGAGATCTTCCATGTTGACATGAACGGGCATTCTGCGGAAGCCTATACTGCGGTCTGGACCTTTAAGACGGCCTTTGAGCAGGCGGGAACTGATGACGGCGAGGCCGTAAAGGATGCGCTGGCTGCGATTGATATCCGGGGCGCATTCCCTGACGGCCCGGATATCATTCTCCCCTATGACCGGATCAAGTTCGAGAACCATGAATTTGATGGCATCTGGCATTATAATAATAACATCTATGCATCTGTAGCCATTGCGCAGATCCAGGATGGGGAGTATAAAACCGTATGGCCATTTGAATATTCCAACCAGAAGATTGCGTATCCGGCAGGGGAGCCTGACGGCGGGCAATAAATCAGGCACTTAAACAAAAGACAGGCATTTAGGGGGAGCGCAGTTCGGCAGATGTTTAGTATGCAAAAGAATATGAATAACCAAACTAACAGATTCCGCTCCAAAAAGCTGTGGGCGGCGGCAGGAGTTTTGGTGGCGGCATTGGTTATTGCCATGTTTGCCGCCTATTTCCTGCTTCTGAAAAATAAGGCTGTGGGGGAAGCGGATTACAGCTCTTACCAGTACCATATTGCCATTATATCCGATGAAACGGATAATTCCTTCTGGGAAGATGTTTATGACGGCGCGGTGGAGGCAGGGGCAGAATACGGGGCCTATGTGGAGCAGATTGACGAGGGGCTGGTGGACCGCTTCACCATGGAGGATGCCATCAACGTTGCCATCTATGAGGGGGTGGACGGTATTCTTCTGCGCCCGGCCGAGGGCCGGATCAGCAAGGAGATGATTGATAAGGCCTACCGCCACGGAATTCCGGTGATCACCATGCAGAAGGATGTCCCCGGCTCCAAGCGCCAGGGCTTTGTGGGAATCAATGACTATTTCCTCGGCCAGGAATACGGTAAAAGGGTGCTGAAAATAGCAGAGGAGGATACCCGTCTGGTGACGGTGCTGTTCCCGGGAGCCGGCTTCAATGAGACCAGCAGGAACTGGTTCCGCCAGGGGCTCAGCAATACGGTGCAGCAGAAGCAGATCCAATTCGATTTCCGCATCATCTGGGATGACAAGGGGCTCAACAACGCGGAGGACGTGATCCATGACATGATCGAAGGAACCGTAGAACAGCCGGATCTGATTATCTGCCTGGATGAGGTTATTACCCAGTCCACCTGCCAGCTGATCCGGGACAGGGGACTGTCGGGCCAGATCAAGGTGATCGGCAGCTATGCTTCTGATTATATCCTGAAGGAGATAGAGGAGGGATATATTGATTCTACCATTACCATTGACCCGGAGGCCATGGGGCGCATGAGCATCGAGGCCCTGATGACCTATAAAAAGTACCATATGGTCAGCTATTATACAGAGGTTGACACCATGCTGATCGACCGGGATCTGGCAGCGCGGTACAGAAGGGAGGCGGCGGATGGGGCGGAAGCTGATGAGCAGAAGTAAGCATTTTTTGAATCAGTCCCTGCGTACCAAGCTGATCCTGCCGGTTATGGTCACCATGGCAGTTTCCCTTGGAATCAACCTGATCCTCTTTGGCAGGATTGACACGACCGTGAAAAATATGGACCAGGTGTACGCCACCAATATCCGCCTTGGGGAGCTGGAGAGGCTTCTGACAGAGCTGGAGAGCGATGTGTACCAGTACCTGAATATTCAGAGCCAGGATGCCCTCCATGCATTTACCCGGAACAGGGAGACCTTCCGGGCCATGATTGAGGAGATTGACGATACAATCACAGACCATCCCGCCCGGCGGATGGAGCGCAATATCCGCCGCCTTGCCCTGTCCTGGCTGGAGCTGACGGACGAGGCCATACAGGCCAAGCAGGGCCATGACGTAACCTCCTACAAGGAAAGCTACGAGGAGATACAGAAGCTTTACAACTACCTTCAGGCCTACATCCGTGGGCTGGACGATCTGCGTTTTAAGGCCAACTCGGAAAATTATGATGTGCTGTACCAGTATCTGCGCTATCTGGAGCTGTTTATCATCGCGGTGCTGGTGGGTGTTACCTGCTGCCTGATGGTGCTTCTGTACGTCATTATTGGGAATTTTACCAGCCCTCTGGAGAAGCTGGCCATGAAGGCCAAGGAGGTGGGGAGAGGGAATTTCAGCATCTCCCTGGAGGAGGAGCACAGCGAGGACGAGGTGGGGACCGTAACCAAAGCCTTTAATCAGATGATTGTCAGCATCAATGACTACATCCTGAGGACCAGGGAGAGCATGGAGCTGGAAATCAAGATGAAAGAGCGGGAGCTGGCCATGGAAAATCTGCTGAAGGACGCCCAGCTGAAATACTATCAGGCCCAGATCAACCCGCATTTCCTGTTCAATACTTTAAATGCAGGACAGCAGCTGGCCATGATGGAGGATGCGGAGCGGACCTATGATTTTATTGAAAATATGGCTTTATTCTTTCGGTACAGGCTTAAGAACAACGGGGAAGTCTCAACGCTGGGTGAGGAAATCGGGCTGATCGACAGTTATATGTACATCATGAACGTGCGGTATTCCAATGAGATCCATCTGGAGAAATCCATTGATACCAGACTTCTGGACATCCTGTTTCCGGGGATGATTCTGCAGCCGGTGATTGAAAACGCCTTGAATCACGGACTGGGAGGCGTGGAGTGGGAGAAACGGATCTGGTTCTCTGTCAGGCAGGAGAGCGGGGAGGCGGTGATCTGTATCAGGGATAACGGCATGGGCATATCAGAGCAGGTGCTGGAGGAGCTGAGGACAGGGAAGGTCCATACTCCGGCAGAGCAGGAGGATTCAAGGAATGGCGTGGGGCTTGCCAATGTCAGGGAACGTCTGCGGCTCTATTTTGACCGCACAGACGTCATGACTGTGGAAAGCGGCGGAGAAGGAAAAGGGGCGCTGGTCACCATACAGGTGCCGGTCCTGAGGGACAATCAGAAAACCTTGTAGTGTAAGGAGAGATCTATGTACAAGATTCTGTTAGCAGATGACGAGGGGATCGTGACCGACTCATTACAATTTATTATTGAGAAGAATTTCGGCGGCGCATGTGGGACGGCAATTGCCAAAAATGGAAGGCAGGCGATTGAGCTGGCAGAGAGCTTCCAGCCGGATATTGCATTTTTGGACATTCAGATGCCCGGAATCAACGGATTGAAGGCCATGGAGGAGATCCGCGCCCAGAATCCCAGGGTAAAGATCCTGATCCTTACAGCCTATGATAATGTGGATTATGCCAAGGAAGCGCTGCGGCTGGGGGCTGTGGATTACCTGACTAAGCCCATCAATAAAAAGGCTATCGTGGAGCGGCTGACAGCCATGATGCACACCATTGACCAGGAGCGGCTAAAACGCAGGAACGATCTGGAGATCAAAGAAAAGATGGAGGCCGTGATCCCCATCATAGAGAACGGCTTTATCATCAGCCTCATAATTCAGAATGAGTATGAGGACAGCGGAGAACAGTACCGGAGCCTGTTGAATCTGGGGGAGGATTACGGCATCATCATGGCTCTGGAGTGGGGAAATGCAAGAGAGGGCGCCGGGATGGGGAACCCCGGTGGGTTCGGGAGTCCGGGCCCACAAGTATTATGACAAGATGTCGGAGCTGGTGAAGGTATATTTTAAGGCCTTTGTGGGCGGGATCATGGGCAACAAGATGATCTGCGTGATTCCCTCCACAGAACGGCAGCTGGAGTATGGAGACAGGCTCCAGTTGATTGAGAAGGCAAGGAGCCTGGTTACGTCTTTAAAGCACGCGGTGGGCATTGACTTTAAGGCAGGCATTGGGTCGGTCAGGCCGTGGGAGGCCATGTTTGACTCTTATCAGGAGGCCCTTAACGCGCTGCGCCACGGTAAACGGAACGTGACCCACATTGACGATCTGATTGTCAAGGATACCCGGGAAAAGAGGCGGCAGACAATGGAGCAGGAGGTTTTAAAGGCTGTCTCCAGGGGCGTGGAGCATGAGGTCCGCCAGGAGGCAACGGTATTTGCCGCCTGGGTCCTGAAAAATCAGAGCTGTACCCTTGAGGAGCAGAAATTGCAGCTGATGGAGCTCCTTCTCCTGGCCAGGCGCACGGTGCAGGAGCAGGGCGGGGAGGCTGTGAAAGGCCAGGAGACCGTAGGCGCCCTGCTGACGGTACAGGGAGAGGATGAGCTGCGCCGGATGTTCGTGTCAGCCATGGTGGAACTGGCTCAGGCAGTGGTCATCCGGAATCAGGAGCCGGACAGCATCATCACCAGGGCCCAGGAATATATTCTTCAGAATTTCCGCAAGGATCTTGCTCTTGAGGAGGCGGCCCGGACGGTGGGCATCAGCCCCTATTATTTCAGCAAATTGTTCAAGGAAGAAACGGGAATGAATTTTTCGGAATATCTGACAAAGATCCGGATTGAAACGGCGAAGCGTCTGCTTTCAGACAGGGAACTGAGCATCAAACAGGTATGCATGGACTCCGGTTATGCCAATCCCAATTACTTCAGCCGCATATTTAAAAAATGGGTGGGGATTACGCCCACAGAGTTCCGGGATGGGCTTTATGAGGACCTGTGACCGGACGTTTCCAACAATTACAGAATAGCACAAACTTAAAGCAATATAATGCTACACATTTTAAAATGCTCCGGAAGCCGGGATGGAAATGTGAAGCAGTTTGCAAGTTTGTGCTATTTTTTTTGTGTTATAGTCTATTCATAAGAGAAACAGGAGAGGAGGATTATGTTCATGAGCATGTTTTTGCAGGCGTGTGTCAATGGACTTTTGATGGGAGGCTTTTACTCCCTGATGGGCATGGGGCAAAACATCATTTTCGGTGTTATGAAAATTGTAAACTTCTGCCATGGTGAGATGTTGATGGCAGGTATGTACCTGACGTTCATACTCTACACGTTTTTCGGAATTGATCCATATCTGGCGGTTCCGGTAGTGGCAGTAGTGATGTTCTTTCTGGGCGCTGTAATCCAGCATACGCTGATTACCCCGTCTCTGGGAACAAAGAGTTTTACCAACCTTTTATTTCTGACGGTGGGGCTGGGATTGCTGTTATCTAATGGGGCGCTGGTTATCTTTGGTTCTGAATACCGTTCCATCCGCACCGCCTATTCCCAGACGTATATTCAGTTAGGCCCGGTTACCATGGCCCTTCCGAGGATGATCAGCTTCGGTGTGCTGATCGTAGTTACCATTGCGCTGTTTGCTTTCCTGAAGTACACAACAGTGGGAAAACAGATCCGTGCCGTGTCACAGAACCCGGTGGGCGCAGAGGTGGTCGGCATCGATGTGAAGAAGATCTATCTGCTGACCTATGGCCTGGGGGTAGCGCTGGCTGGAATCGCAGGAGCGCTGCTGACACAGTTTTACACTATTTTCCCAACCGCAGGCGTCAGCTTTGGATTCAGAGCCCTGATCGTTGTGGTGGTGGGAGGACTTGGTTCCATTCCTGGCGCATTCCTGGCCGGTATTTTTCTGGGACTGCTGGAGACCATGAGCGCACTGTTTATCAGCCCCTCTTACAGTGACTTGATTGTATTCATGACATTTATCGTGATTCTGGTAGTCCGCCAGACAATGATAGCGAGGAGGAGATAATATGGATAGTAAGAAAGCGGTACATATATACCATCGGAATCTTGCCGTCCTGATTGGCCTGATCCTGCTGGCCTTCATCCTGGTTCCCGCGATGGTGAAGTCGTCATATATTCTGAACATTTTCGTGCTCATGTTTTACATGTCCACCCTGTCCATGGCATGGAACCTGTTGGGCGGCATGACCGGACAGAACTCCCTTGGACATGCGGCATACATGGGACTGGGGGCATATGCCTGCTGTCTGCTGGTTGTAAAGACCGGGGCGAATCCCTGGCTTGCGGCCATCGTCGGTATGGTTGTGGTGGGGCTTGTGGCCGGTATTGTATTCTATCCCTGTTTTATTTTGCGGGGACCGTATTTTACGCTGGTTTCCATTGCTTTTGGTGAATCCATCCGCCAGCTCATTATTAACTCAGAGTTCTTTGGACGGGCCAGCGGAGTGGGGCTGCCCTTTGGAAAGGATTCCTGGCTGGATTTCCGGTTTGGAAGTAAGGTTCCCTACTATTATGTGGGACTGATCATGATGGTGGGTATCTATCTGATCATGAAGAAGATAGACCGGTCCAAGATGGGATTTGCCTTAAAGACAATCCGTGAGGATGAGGATGCAGCGGCGGCAATCGGCATCAACCCCACAAAATATAAGATCATGGCAGTTGTGATTTCTGCTATGGTAGCGGGCCTGGTAGGATTCTTTTATGCCAGCTATATCCGCTATATTGACCCGGAACTGATGATACAGGCAAAATCCACGGAGTCGGTGCTGCCGGCGGTGGTAGGCGGAGCAGCCTATGTGGAAGGCCCGATTATTGGCGGTCTGATTATGATTCCGCTGTCTGAATATCTGCGGGCTAATTTCAGCGCGGCGCTGCCCGGCATTAATATGCTGATGTACGCAGTTGTGCTGCTGGTTGTGATCCGGTTCCGGCCGGCCGGGATTCTGGGCTGGTATATGCACAGCAGAGTGAAGCGGATGATTGATGAAAAAATCCTCAGAAAACCCTCATCAGAGGTTTTAGAAGAAGTTGAAATGATGGAATATCAGAGAAAGGAGGCGTAAATATGGCAGAAGCTCCTATTATTGAAGTACAGAATATCACCAAGCGTTTCAAAGGCCTGACCGCCGTGAAGAACGTTTCCTTTTCGATCAGGGAGGGCGGCATCACCGGCATGATCGGCCCTAACGGCGCCGGCAAGTCCACTACCTTTAATATGATCTGCGGTTATTATCCGCCCACAGAGGGCCGGATCTTTTATAAAGGGGAGGACATCACAGAGAAGAAGGCATTTGAGTATACCAATATGAAGATTGCCCGTACCTTCCAGATCATGAAACCGCTGAAGAACTTAAGCGTTCTGGACAATGTGGTGGCCTCCTCCTACTTCGGCCACGCCGGAGCCAAAAGTGTAAGGGAGGCAAGAGAGCGGGCCATGGAGGTGCTGCAGTTCACCGGCCTCTTTGAAAAACGCCATGTCCTCTCCAAGGATATGGGCACCCCGGACCAGAAACGTCTGGAGATGGCAAGGGCTCTGGCCACCAGGCCGGAAATGCTGTTTTTGGATGAAAATATGGCTGGCCTGAACCCGGCGGAGACGGAAGAGGCAATCAGCCTGATCCGCAGGATCAATGAATCCGGCGTGACAATCCTGCTGATTGAGCACATTATGCAGGCGGTCGTCAGCCTGTGTGAGGAGGTCATTGTGCTCCATCACGGGGAAAAGATTGCTGAGGGCACGCCGGAGCAGGTTATGAATGATCCCTATGTTATGGAAGTATATCTGGGCATGAAGAAGGAGGATGCGCATGCTTAAAGTCGAAGGATTGAATGCTGGGTATGGCTCCGTCAATATTCTGTGGGATATCGGGTTTACCTTGGAGAACGGAGAGATTGTGGCCATCCTGGGTTCTAATGGCGCAGGCAAGACCACCATGGTGCGCGCAATTACCGGCATGCTTAAGCCTGCCTCAGGCTCTGTGCTGTTTAACGGAGAGGAGATGGCCAGGAAGAACTCACGGGTGATCTTAAACAGCGGGATTGTGCAGGTTCCGGAAGGACGCCAGCTTTTTACCGATATGACTGTTCTGGAGAATCTGCAGATGGGCGCCTTTAATAAGGAGACCAAGGCCCATTTCCAGGCGAATCTGAAGAAGGCCTATGAATGGTTCCCCAAACTGGAGGAGAGATCCAAACAGGCAGCAGGAACCTTGTCCGGCGGAGAGCAGCAGATGGTGGCCGTGGCGAGAGCGCTGATCGGCCAGCCGAAGCTGTTGATCCTGGATGAACCGTCTCTGGGACTGGCGCCGAATATTGTGGATGATATTCTGAATGTAGCCGCCACGCTGGCGAAAAATGACGGTATTTCTGTTCTCCTGGTAGAGCAGGACATCACCAAGGCGCTGGCAGCTGCGGACAGAGGCTATGTCATTGAGAACGGCCGCGTTGCCCTGGAGGGCACTTCCGCAGAGCTGCAGGCCAACGAACACGTCAAGAAAGCATATCTTGGCATATAAGATGATTTCTGCACCGTCAAATACGGTGTGAAATAGAGACATTTCCGGTAATCCCGGATACATAAAAAGGAGGAACAATATGAAATTGAAAAAAATCACTTCGATTCTGTGTGTTGCAGCCATGGCGGTTTCCATGCTGGCAGGCTGTTCGACCAGCTCCAACACCGCAGCGCCCACCACAGCGGCGGTAACAGAAGCAGTTACACAG
>URUZ01000007.1 GCA_900551225.1 uncultured Clostridium sp. | reverse complement strand
CTTCTTTATTTTGTTCCACCTGACGCCCCCCTTATCTTGACTGTTTCGGGTCCAGAACATCCCTCAGGCCGTCGCCCAGGAAGTTAAATCCCAAAACAGTAATCATAAGCGCAACGCCGGGAACAATGACCATCCACGGATATGCGGCTAAATAGGTACGGCCGCCTGCAATCATATTGCCCCAGGACGGCTCCGGAAGCTGGACTCCCAGGTACAGGTAGCTGAGTCCGGCCTCAGTGAGAATGACGCCTCCGAAAGTCCCCGACAGCTGGATCAGCAGCGGCGTGGTCACATTGGGCATGATCTGGGTCATCATAATGTGCCACTCCGAACCGCCCAGCGCCCGGGATGCCTGGACGAATTCCCGGTTTCTCATGACCATCACCTGATTTCTGGAAACCTTTGCAAAGCTCTTCCACGAAGTGATAATCATAACAAAGATTAAATTGGTGATACTTGGCCCAAAGATTGCCATAATCACAATTCCCAATGTCATGGAAGGGATGGCCATGGTCACCTCGGTGGCCCTCATGACAATATCATCAATCACACCTCCGAAATAGCCCGCGAAAATGCCCAGCAGCGTCCCGATCACAGCCACACACACCGTGGAAATGCAGGCAATCTTCAGAGAAATCTTACTCCCAATCAATACCCTGGACAAAATATCCCGGCCCAGCTCGTCCGTCCCCAGCACATATCCCCCGGACCAATAAGCCCCCAGGCCCTGAGGCGCCAGAAACCTGTCCTTTATGTGGTTGAAATTCTCGTTCATAGGCGCCAGCTGTTCTGCAAAAATACTGATCAGCACAACCGTCAGCACAATGATAAAACCAATGACAAACTGCGGGCTGTGCAGTATGCGGCGCAGCAGAATTCTTTTCTTCATAGCATAACCCCTCCTGTCAGTTCAATTTAATGCGGCGGTCTACCAGTGCATTGACAATGTCCACAACCAGATTCACCACTGCAAATATGGCCGCAGTGACAACCAGCGTTGATTGGGTCAGCGGATAATCACGGTTGGAGACAGCCTTCACCAGCATACTTCCGATACCTGGTATTGTAAACGTTGTCTCTATGATCACCGCGCCCGCAAGCATCTGGGCCACATCCATACCAAATATGGTAATAACAGGAATAATGGAGTTTTTAAACGCATACTTACAATTCACAGCAAACCGGCTCATGCCCCGCGCATAAGCGCAGGTGATATAATCCTCATCCAAAACATCGATCATGCCCGACCGCCCCATACGGACCATGCCTGCGCACATCTTATAGCCCATGGCAATTGCCGGCATAATCAAATACCTTATATCCGCCAGCCCGTTGTACCCCATACTGGGAAGCCAGTTGTTCTTGACAGAGAAAAACAACAACAGCAAAACGCAGATCCAGACCACTGACATGGACTGGCCCAGCAAGGCAAACAGCACTGCAAAGAAATCAATGGGGCCGCCCTTATTCACCCCCGCGATGATACCCAGGGGAACGCTCACAAGCAGGACCATGGCAGAGCATACCACTGTAACGCTGAGCGTGGCCGGCAGCCGTTCCATAATAACATCCAGGCAGGGGCGCTCATACAAAACAGAGGTTCCCAGATCGCCTTTCAGCAGATTTCCCAGGTATATAAAATACTGGACGATATACGGTTTATCCATTCCCAGTTTCACGCGCATCAGCTGGATCTGTTCTTCTGAGGCATAATCAGGCAGCGCCATCACCGCTGCGTCCCCAGGCGCCAGGCGCATCATCACAAATGCAAGCACAGAAACAATCCACACCACCAACAGCAGGCATAGGATTCTCTTTACAAAAAACCTGACCATAACTTCCCTCCAAATTCGAATATGGACTGCCTCCGGCAAACTGCCGGACGGCAGTCCACATCAATTATTTCACATAGCTTTCGTCAACTGCAACCTTTGTAAAGATATATCCTCCCAGCGGATTCTCAATCAATCCGGTCAGTCCGTTGCGGACACATGGCGTTCCCACAATCTGAACAATGGGCACCAGCGGTCCCTGAAGCTCATAAAGCATATTGCCCACTTCCTCTAAGGTGGCAACCCTGGACTGGGCATTCATATCCCCAAATGCCTTCATGATCAACTCATTTAATTCTTCATTCACATAACCGTTATGGTGCATATCCTGAACCACACGGGGTACCAGGTTCTGAGTCAGCGCATTGCCGTCCCAGGTAGCCAGATTCACCATGAAGATGTCGTATGTTCCGTCTGTCCGCCTGGAGTTCATGGTAGCGGTGTCCACCATATCAACCCTCGTATTGATGCCCACCTGATTCAGATAATCCGCCATTGCAGTCATAATGGAGTCCGCGTAATCAATATCGCTGCGGCTCAGCAGCACAAGGGTCTCCCCATTGTAATTGGATTTCGCCAGATACTCCTTGGCCAGCTCCGGATCATAGCCAATGGCCGGCAGATCTTCCTGATGCCCTTCCGCATGGGTTGTGTAGAAATCATTCATCACCGTGCCGCCGCCCATAAGGGTACAGAACGCATCCCTGTCCATGGCATGCATAATTGCAAATCGCAGGTTGATATCACTGGTAGGCGCCGTTCCATCCATCTTAAACTGCAGATAATACATGGTCTCCTTGACCTGCTCCTTCATCGTGCACTGGTCTGCCACCGGGTCCAGCATGGACTTTAAATCTACGTTCACATTGTCAATGAAGTCAATTTCGCCGTTAATAAACGCCGCATTCTGAGCGGTGGGATCTTTTATGAACCACACATAAAGCTCGTCCACATTTGTGAAGTCCCCGCCCTGCCAGTAATCATAATTCCTGGTGTACTTCAGATACTGTCCGTCAACCCACTCCTCCAGCTTCCATCTTCCCGTACCGTTGAGCTTCTCAGAGGAAGAGAACAGATTGGCGCCGTACTGCTCTATCTCCTCGGCCTTGGCAATATAGGTATATGCCAGAGAGATCTCCAGGGAGAAGAACGGCTCGCTCAGATACAGCTTAACCGTGTGCTGGTCCACCTTTTCCGCTGACTCAAGATACTTCCAGTTGGTGGCAAACAGCGCCATCTCATCCTTGTGGTCCGCAATATACTGCATCTGCGTATAAACGTCGTCGGCATCGCACTCCGAACCGTCAAAGAAGGTAACCCCCTCCGCAATATGCAGCGTAACCTCTTTCCCGTCCTCGCTGAGATCATAGCCTGTGCAGATACCCGCCGTGATCCGAGACATAAAGTGAATCATAGACCATCTCGGCAAATGCATAGTTGGGGCCGGAGGTATAGTTCCAGATATTCAGGCTCTGCATTCCCTCTGTGCGCTGGAGGTTAACCACCACCTTACCCTTATCATTCACATAGTGTGAGCCGGCGTTTGTGCCGGCTGTGCCGCCTTCTGCGGCTGCTGACTCGCTGCCCCCGGCTGCTGTCCCACCGCCCCCGGCCGCGGTCGTGGCAGCAGCGCCGCCTCCGCCTCCACAGGCAGCCAGGCCCAGTACCATACCCAAAGACAGTGCCAATGCGATCAATTTCCCCGTTTTTTTCATACGTTCCTCCTTATTTTTTAATTTTATTCACAGCAGGTCAAAAGGCTTAAATGTGATAAATCCCCTGCATGGATTTTGGGTTGCCAGGCTCATCTCCAGTGTGGTCAGGTTGCTTATAAAGCTCATCACCGTCTCCGACTGTTTTTCTTTAGGAAGTGTCTCATCCCCGTGCCTGCATATGGACTGGGGTGCATTTCCGTGATCCGCAAAAACATTCTGGATATCTTCTATGCTGATTTTGCCCTTCACCGCGTTTAACAGCTTGCGGCTGCGGTTGTGGCGGACAAAGGAATTCCCTTTATAAACATCCAGATACGGCCGGACCGGGTGTCCCGGGCAGACATAGTGGTTGGCGTGGGTTAAAATGCCGTCCTCAGGGTACAGAATCCCGCAGCAGCCCGTATCCATCTCCACATCAACTGCTTCGTTGTCCCTGTACGCGATTAATATGTTGTTGACCGCAGCATTCCGGCCTCCGTTCAATGCATCGATGGCCTCCCCCAGATTCCTGGAATCCAGCACGCCCCGCAGCAGAAACTGGAGAGGCACCCCCTCAAAATTAACCGGCGCATTGGTGGATAATGAATTCACCCCATCCCCGATGCCGCAGGAATTCAGCCCCGACCGGGTGATGATCCCTGCCTCCCCGCAGTAAGCGATGGACGGCTTGCCGCCTTGCTGCCGGATAATGTGATAGATCAGGCACTCCTCCGCCCAGGCAAAATTGTCCCAGTTCTGCCCCACATAGGTGGCGCCCGTGGCGGTCCGCTCCCCGGTCACAGCAATGGACGTACACGCTTCCATCCCCTCCACTGCCTTCAGATACTGGAATTCCCCGTTTTTATCCCGCCTGTTCCAGAACAGCTTCTGCAGCTCGGTCCGGGTATTCAGCAGCATAATATCTTCCAGCCTCATACCGGCCCCGTCGGCTATTCCCTGCACTTCTTCTATGTAATCCCGGTTGTATGCTTCCACAGGCTTCATGTAGCCAACAGCAATTCGGTACAGCTCCTCCCTGCTCACATCTCCCCGTTCCAGACAAGATTTCAGATTGTACTCAAAGCTCTTATGTACTCTGCCCGGATGGGATTTGCCATGATTATAACCAATTTCATATGGTGTTCCCCTGGATATCACAACAGGTATCCCATTAATATCTTGCATTTCTCCCTCCCGTCTTTTCAATTGGTGTTGTCAATGTTCTCCGGCGGTTCGTGGGGCAGCTCGTCCTGCTTTAGTGAGTACATTGTAGATTGCGCAAATCCGAGAGACCTTAAAATGGCCAGCGCATCGTCCTGGCCTTTATCGTCCAAAGTCAGGAAAAGTGCATTGAATTCCGCAATTTTTCTTACGTCGTCCCTTTCTTGTGTCATATCCACAACCCCCTTTTTTGAACCGTGTTATAAACTCAATATAACACATTGATTTTGAGTTGTCAACACCAATCCTCGCACCAAATTGTGTTGACGATTTGGGGTTTGTGTTGTACTATAGATTTATCCCCAGTAAAGGAGGTAAACCACTTGTCCAATAGGATTAAAGCTGTGCGCGAAGCACTTAAATTATCTCAACGAGAGTTCGGCGAAAGGTTAGGCGTCAGCCGTGATGTCATCAGCAACCTTGAGTATGACCGTGTACAACCCAAGGATCTGTTTCTCCGCCTCATTTGCCAACAGTACGGGGTAAGTGAGCTTTGGCTGAAAACCGGCGAAGGCGAGATGTTCGACTGCAATCCATACGAAGCCGATAAACTGCACGAGGCTTTGGGCATATACAAGACCCTGCGCCCCGAGTTTCAGGACTATGCACTGGAGCAAATCAGAAAGCTGGCTGAACTTCAGGATAAGAAATGACCCGCATTGCCAGCCTGACTTTTGGCCTGAATACGGGCATTTAGACATTTCGTTTCATTTAATTTCACTGTATGCTTTTTTTCATTGCATACAGTGAAACATTGTGTATAATACATAAATATATTCTTCTTTTTAGTCATTTTTGCAAATTGCCTTGTTCATAGGTTTTATTATAATGATGATGAACACATGCCGTTTGACAAAAAAAGGAGAAGAGCGCTATGATTTCTACAATCACCAAAATGGAAGTATATCCTGTGGCAGGAAGAGACTGTATGGAACTGAATCTCAGCGGGGCGCACGCGCCGTTTTTCACCCGCAATATTGTGATTCTGACAGACAGCGACGGGAGAACCGGCGTAGGCGAGGTTCCCGGGGGACAGAAAATCACCGCAGCCCTTGAGGAGTGCCGTGACATTGTTGTGGGAACCAGGATCTCTGAATATAAGAACACCCTGCTGAAGGTAAAAGCCTTCTTAGACAGCAGGGGCGAGGAAGATACGCGGGGCAGCCAGACCTTTGATCTGCGCACGGGCGTTCATGTTTTAACTGCAATCGAAGCGCCCTGCCTGGACCTGCTTGGGAAGTATCTGGAAGTTCCGGCCGCCTCCCTTTTGGGGGATGGGCAGTACCGGGATAAGGTGCTGATGCTGGGTTACCTGTTCTTTGTAGGCGACCGGAACAAGACGGATCTGCCCTATCTGGCGGAGCCGGACAGCTCCTGCGGCTGGTACAGGCTGCGCCACGAAGAGGCCATGACTCCTGACTCCATCGTTGCTCTGGCCAGGGCCGCCTATGACAGATACGGCTTCCATGACTTCAAGCTGAAGGGCGGCGTCCTGGAAGGCAAAGAGGAGATGAAAGCCATCCGGGCGCTGAAACATGCATTCCCAAAAGCCCGCATCACCCTGGACCCCAATGGCGGCTGGCTGTTAAAAGACGCCATTGAACTCTGCAGGGACATGCACGGCATCCTGACCTACTGCGAGGACCCCTGCGGCGCTGAGGGCGGCTACTCAGGCCGCGAGACCATGTCCGAATTCCGGCGCGCCACCGGTCTGCCCACGGCAACCAACATGATCGCCACGGACTGGCGGCAGATGGGCCACTCACTGGAACTGCAGTCAGTGGACATTATACTGGCTGATCCCCATTTCTGGACCATGAGTGGCTCCGTGCGGGTGGGACAGATGTGCGAAGCCTTCGGCTATACCTGGGGCAGCCACTCCAACAACCATTTTGATATCTCATTGGCCATGTTCTCACACACGGCTGCAGCTGTACCCGGCAAACTCAATGCAATCGATACTCACTGGATCTGGCAGGAAGGGCAGGAGCGCTTAACCAGAGAACCGCTGCAGATCAGGGACGGTTATGTGGAGATCCCTAAGAAGCCCGGCCTGGGTATTGAGGTCGACCGGGATCAGGTAATGAAGGCCCACCAGCTGTACCTTGACCACTGTCTGGGCGCGAGAGATGACTCCATTGTCATGCAGTACCTGGTTCCCGGCTGGACCTTTGACCCCAAACGTCCATGTTTGGTGCGTTAATATGCATTTGAGTTCTGCTTTTCGCTGCATCCTATAAGGCGGAAACTATGAATACATACACCAAAGGCATCATATTCACATTTTTATCTGCGGTAATCTTCGGATTTACCCCTATTTTAGTGCGCATTTCCTACAACGGCGGGGCCAATGGCATCACCATCGCATTTCTGCGGGCTTACCTGGCCCTTCCGTTTTTATACGCCCTGGTGCGCCGCCGCGGCGTGTCCATGAGCCTCAGCCCCAAGGAGCGGAAAACGGTTCTGATGCTGGGCTGCATCGGCTCTGCCGCCACTACCCTGTGTCTGTACATCTCCTACAACTATATCTCCGTGGGCATGTCCACCACACTGCATTTTATCTACCCGCTCCTGGTCAGCGTCAGCTGTGTGCTGTTTCTGCACCAGAAGCTTCTGCTGTACCAGAAAACGTCCCTGCTGCTGGGCTGCGTGGGAATCCTGCTCTTCATGGACTTCCACTCCTCCGGCAGTATGCTGGGCGTATTTCTGGCGCTGCTGTCAGGCGTGTGCTATGCCTTTCATATCTCATACATGTCCGCATCAGGAATACAGGATATGTACTTTTTTAAACTTTCCTTCTATCTCTGCCTGGTTATGGGAACCGTGTGCGGCCTCTTTGGCCTGGCCACGGGGAATCTGGCCCTGGACATGACCGGTACGGCCTGGGCTTTCGCCCTGATGGTCTCCCTGCTCACCTCAGTGGGGGCAATCTCCCTGCTGCAGCTGGGCATCCGCCTCACCGGCCCCTCCACCGCTGCCATCCTCTCCACACTTGAGCCAATCACCAGCGTAGTCCTTGGGATTCTGATCCTCCACGAGGAGCTTTCCGTTCTCAAGCTGCTGGGCTGCGTATTAATACTATCCAGCGTGGCTGTCATTACATTTAATCAGAGCCACAGCTGAGAATGTCTTGCGGGATATTACCTGTGAACAGTAACATGCCGTCCTCCGTGGCCTGCTGGCGGTCCAGCAAAGTTCTTCCACAATCCCGGCGGCTGTGGTATTATTGAGGTATTCAGGCAGATACTGCCCGCAACAGGAGGACATTCCCATGAACATATCAATCATAGAGCAATCCTGCATCTCCAAATACCAGGATGAAGACCACTGCGAGGACGGCCTGTACATCGGCCCCCACTATCTGGCTGTGGTGGACGGCGTGACCAGCAAGGGCAGTATGACATGGCCCGGCGGAAGGACAGGCGGGCGCTTTGCCAGGGATATACTGCTGGCTGCCATGGACCGGCTTCCGGCAGACGCCGGGGCGGCGGAGGCCGTCACCTTTTTGAACAGCTGTCTGGCCCAGTCCTACGGGGACCGCCGCGACCTTCTGGCGGACCGTCGGGAAGAGCGGCCCCAGGCAGCTGTGATTATTTACAGTTTTTTCCAAGGAGAAATCTGGTCCTTTGGAGACTGCCAGTGCATCATAGACGGCAGGTTTTACAGCCACAGCAAGATGATAGACGACCTCCTGGCCGAGGTCCGCTGTTTTTACAACCACTCTGAGCTGCTCTCCGGGAAAACCAAAGAGGAGCTGATGGAACATGACGCAGGCCGCAGCTTCATCCTGCCCCTGATGCAGCGCCAGCTTGCCTTCGCAGGCGGGGAAGGCCCCTACGCCTACGACATCCTGGACGGCTTCGATATCCGGGCGGAGCGTACGGTCATCCACAAGGTATCCAAGGGCAGCCAGGTGGTAATCGCCAGCGACGGCTATCCCAAGCTGATGGACACCCTGGAGCAAAGCGAGGAATTCCTGGCCCGGGTCCTGAAGGAGGACCCCCTCTGCATTGACCTGTGCCACGGCACCAAGGGGCTGGCAAAGGGCAACCGCAGCTTTGACGATAGGACGTATATGCGTTTTATGGTTCAATAAAGGGGCAGCAGCATGACAATATAATATACTTAACCAGGGAACCGATGGGGCGATATGTCCAGCCACCTACTCATACAAAAGAAAGGGGCTGGTGCTCATGTTCGTTACATATGGTGATTTATTTACCTTTGTAATCATGCTATGTGCTGTAATAACTCTTGTTTATCTGCATAAAAAATAGCGCCCTCTCCTCGTAAAAGAATGCGCTATTTTTTAGTGTAACTATTAACCGGGGTGGCTAGGCGTAATCTAGTCATCGGTTCTCTTGTTAAATACATTATATCGGTTCGCAAAATTATTGTCAACGCATTTTTAGCCAGCACTTTTACTGCTACCGCTGCGCCTCCGCCTGCCATGTTTATAAAATACGCTCAGCATATATGTCATAATCAATATGCCATTCGCCGTTATCTTTTACCGTGACATCCTGCCAGTGAAAACTGTCATCCCCGATTTTGACAAAGACCCATTTCTTCCTTTCATTCTCAATGTTCGTAAGGACGATTCTATCATCTTGTTTTCTCGCTTCAAGCCGAATGATTTTTCCTGTATAACAATAGGCGACATCCCAGCCATGTGTACCTGGATTATAGACGCGGAGCGACGTTCCATATTCATAATCAGGCAGGACAATCACATCCTGTACTGCCATTCCTTCAAGAACCCAGGAAAAATGCCATTCGCCTTTAATTGAGCGGGAATTGCTGCTATCAATATAGTCGATTTTCCAACTGCCGATAAGATTTCCGAAGTAATTATATTCTTCCGGCAGCTCCGTATTCTTACGTTCACTTGTCAATGCTTTGAGAAAGTCCTGCATACCTTAATTCCTCCGCTCATAATCTGCTGTTCACCTTATTCGCTTACTTCTCAATAGAAATAAACGGAGGGAAGGTATCGGAGCTGTCATTGCGCCTCATTGTTTTTGCGTCCACGTCATAGCACCTGCCATTGTATTCATAGTGCAGTTTTCCATCCTTCAGATAAAAACGGTGCTCAGACTGAAATGCAACAGGCTTGAAACGTTCTCCCTGTATAGGCTGATCCCGATACAATACCTGATCCTCCGATAATTTCAGCACATCATTTTCAAGACGCACATCATAAATGCCGCTGACGATGGCCTCTGCCGCCACATCTTTCCCTGAAGCTGAAACAAATCGGAAACAGCCTGTAATCCCATTCGTGCTCTTTCGCTTGACCAGCTCAAAGCGGAACAGGGATACGGCGCTAAAATCCGCTTTCCGCCAAAAGCGGATACATTCCATATTGTCTTTATTCTAATCTTCGGGCGTGTATCTGTCAAATATATTCTGCTTAATCCCCTCTAATGTCCCATATATTTATTCATCTCATCCGCCAGGCTCTCCGCCTGAGGCCCAATCACCACCTGGATGGCGTCCTTGCCCATGCGCATCACCCCGCTGGCGCCCGCCGCCTTCAGCTCCTCGTCATGGATCAGCGCCGGATTCTTCACCTGCATGCGCAGCCTGGTGATACACGGCTCCATGAAGATGATATTATCCCTTCCGCCCAGCTTCTCCACGAATTCCCTGGCCACGCCGCCCCAGCCCTTCTGCTTGATGGCCTCGGCCAGTCCGATCCCTTCCGCATCGTCCCTGCCGGGAACCGGCAGATTATACTTGTTGATGGCCCAGCGGAACACCATGTAATAGATAACCGCTGTCACAATTCCCAATGGAATGATGATCCAGGCCTTGGAGGACAGGTTGTAGTTCAGCACATAGTCAATGAGGCCCGATGAAAATGTCTCCCTGTGCCTGACGCCCAGCATAGAGCCCACAGCTCCGCAGGCGCCGAACATGACGGCGTGGAACACATACAGCCCAGGTGCGATGAACATGAACATAAACTCAATGGGTTCAGTGATTCCTGTCAGCGCTGCTGTCAATGCCACGGAAATGTACGCGCCGCAGACCGCCTTGCGGTTCTCCTTCTTCACACAGGTGTACATGGCTAATGCCACTGCCGGCAGTGCAAACATATCAATAATGAAGCCGCCCACGCCGAATCTGCCTGCTGTGGGGTCCATCAGCCCCGCTGCCGGGTTCTGTGCGAAGAAACGGTTCAGGTCGCCGGTGATGCCGTTCCACTCGCCCAGGAAGTTATTCACATACGTATTCAGGATATGGTGAAGCCCAAATGGCAGCAGCGCACGGTTTAACACGCCTTGGATGAACTCTCCCACGCCCTGGGGCGCATTCTGGATCACATTGGACAGGCCGCCCAGCCCCTTCTGGATTGCCGGGAACACATATCCAAGAACGCCGCCTGTGACAATGGACAGGCCGCCCGCCACGATGGGGACGAACCTGCGCCCGCCGAAGAATCCCAGCCAGTCGGGCAGCTTCACCTTGCGGAAATGATTATAGCAGAAGCCGCCGATACAGCCCGCAATAATACCGGCCAGATGGCCCAGGCTGTTGGCCTCATTAATAGCCAGCGCTGTCTCAGTAATAATGAAGTAAGATACCGCGCCCGCCAGCGCGGCCGCCCCATGCTTATCCGAGGACAGCCCAAATGCCACGCCGATGGCAAAAAGCACCGGCAGGTTGCCGAACACCGCCGATCCGGCTGCCTCCACGAACTTGATATTCAACAGATCCCCTGACCCCAGCCTCAGGAAGATGGCTGCCGCAGGCAGCACCGCTATCGGCACCATCAAAGCTTTACCCAGACGCTGTAAATTGTTTAATAATTTTTGCAACATACATACCCCTCCATTTCTGTTCTCATACCGCCGGTTTATACCAATACGTCCATGATCCTGGTCTCTCCGGCTGCTACATCCCCATAATAAAATTTTGTCTGTCTCATACTCTTGTAATTAAGGATCAGACACGGCGAGATGGTGTTATATCCGCCGCCCCGGATCATTTCCCAGTCTACCCGCAGCAGCACATCCCCCTTATTCACCTTGTCGCCCACCTTCACAGTGTAGGAAAACGCATTCTCCTTCATCTGCACCGTGTCAATCCCCATGTGGATCAGGAATTCGATGCCCGTCTCATCCCTCAGCGCCAGCGCGTGCCGGGTGTGGGCAATCTGCACCACCTGTCCATCAAATGGGGCGGCCACCTCATTTCCCGACGGCACAATGGCGATTCCGTCTCCCACAATCTTCTCTGCAAAAATCGGGTCCGGCACATCGCACAGTTTCACCGCAGTACCTGTCATGGGCGCCGCAATCCCGGTCATGGGCCTTGGCTTAAAAAACATTGGTTCCCCCTTTCTTCTCCACACCTGCCGGTATCCCTTTTATATAAACATCACAGATGTCCATATCATTGTCAATCACCACCAGATCCGCTGATTTACCGATGCTGATGGAGCCGATCTCCCCATCCAGACCCACCAGGCGGGCCGGATTGATGGTGCAGGCCCTCAGCGCCCCCATAAAATCAATTCCAATATTCATCACCGCATTCTTAAACATCTGATAGAGGCAGAAGGTGGAGCCGCAGATGGTGTCCGTGCCTTCCAGATGGGCCAGCCCGCCCTTCACCTCAATCCGCCGGTCATGATCCTTCCCAATCTCATAGATTCCGTCCGCAAGGCCTGTGGCCGTACACGAGTCGCTGATCAATATCATATGATCCGGTCCCACCACCCGGTAAACGCTGCGGATGATAGCAGGCGCCAGATGCATTCCGTCGGCCACAATCTCCTTATAGGTCTCCGGCGAATCCAGCGCCGCGCCGATGACCCCCGGCTCCCTGTGATGGATAGGCCTCATACCGTTAAACAGATGGGTAAAGCTTCTGGCTCCAAGGCGCACCGCCCTTTTTGCCTCCTCATAGGTAGCATCCGTGTGGGCCAGGGACACCGCCATATCCCCGGACAGTTCCCTGATAAATGCCTCCGCGCCCTCCAGCTCCGGGGAAACACACACCAGCTTCACAGCCCCGCCGCTGATCTGATCCAGCCGCCGCACCAGCGCCGCATCCGGCGGAATCAGCAGCTCTGCCGGGTGTCCCCCCTTCCGCTTCTCGCAGAAAAACATCCCCTCAATGTGAATTCCACGGATTGCGGCTCCCACATGTCCACTGATTACAGCGCCGCCGTCTACACTGTCCGGGCGCTCCCGTTGGCCCCCGCCGCCCATATACCGCCCAATCTCCCTGCACATCTGCTCTAAAGTTTCCACTTTCTGGGAATCAATGGTAGCCAGATAGGATGTCACACCGTTCCTCCCATAGAAACCGGCCATCTTCCCCAGGCTCTCCTGAGTACACTCCGACAGCTGGCAGCCCATACACTCATGGGTGTGAATATCAAACAGCCCGGGAATCACCGTCTTTCCACGGCAGTCCACCACCTGGCGGTCTGCCGCCTGGATGTCCATCGCCAGATCCTTCCCAATGGCCGCAATACGCCCGTCCTTCACCCAGATGTCTGCCAATTCATACTGAAACTGTTCATTTACAATGCGCCCATTCTTCAATATCATGGTTCTACCTCCACATACATCCTACCTGTTGTTCTAATGCTACCACATATATGTGGATAAGTCAAATATTTTTGTGCATAATTCGTCAAAATACATCCAATGTCTAAATCATTCAAACAAAAAATGCCGGAACAAGCCATCTTGTCCGGCATTTTTCATGGATTTTTACTTTATAAACGGTTTCTCTTAATGTTTTTCCTGGTGTACAGCAAATGGAGATACATGGCGTCATGGGCCTCATCCGGGTTGTGGCGCTGGATTGCTGTCACAATATCCCGGTGTGTCTCCATAATATCCCGCTCCATATCCTCCCGCCTGCCCTGGAGAAAGGGCAGCACCGGCTGGTTGATCACAGGTATCAGGTTGGGGGCCAGTATATTGCTGCTGAGCCTGGCAATCATCACATGGAATTCCATGTCTTTCTCCTCATAAGTTTCCCGGCGCAGGATGCATTTCTCGATCTCCCTGCACAGCTCATACAGCCTTCCTGCCTGCTCATCAGTGGCGTTTAACGCGGCCATGGAAGCCAGCTCCGGCTCCACCATGAACCGGATCTCCAGAAGATCCGAGATCAGCTTTACCTTATCCTTCACAAACCTGAGTCCCATGGGGTCCTCCGAGACCCCGCAGTTCTCGGCAATATACGTCCCATCTCCCCTTCGGATCTCCAGGATGTTCCGCGAAACCAGCGCCCGTATGGCCTCTCTCAGCGTATTCCGGCTGATATTCAGCTGCTTGGCAAGCTCATATTCATTGGGCAGCTTGTTGCCGCTCTCCCAGTTATGATCAACGATCAGGCTCACAATCTTGTCCGCTGTCTGCTCCGCAAGCAGCTTCACGTCCGGCTTTTTGTCCTCTCTCTCCTCTGTCCCTCCCAAAAGACTCCTATCCATTGGTTCTCTGTTCCTCCCTCGCCTGTCTCATTTTTCCATTATAACAGACTTCGGTGAAAAAAACATCCTACATCTGAGCGGAATATTAATAAACCTATCCCCTCAGATACTTCCCGGCCCCGGCCTTAAACAGCGTCTCTCTCCTATTCCTCGCCTCATTCTCCTCATCGGTCCAAACCAATTCCACAATCCCGGTAAACTGATCCAGCCTTTCACACAGCTCCCCGGCGGTGCAGATCTCCCCCTCCGACATCCCAAGAGCCTTCAGAATCCGCCCGTCCAGCATCTTATTGTACTGGTCCTTGGAGGTGACTCCCTCTATATGCCCGATGTGGTCTCCGCACAGCCCCTGTTCCAGATACCGGCAGGGACCGCAGATATCATCCGCGTTAACCGTCAGCTTCAGCTCAGTCTCCCGGTCCCCCACAATCTGGTTGGCCGCCCGGTAAAAATCATGGCCATAATCAGTGTCCGGAACAAAGACCTCAATTCCGGCTCCGTACAGCTTGATAATATCCATAAAATGATGCGGTTTGATCAATATCATTCCATACCCCCATTATATCCCATCACAGTCCCAGAAAGCTCTCAAACACGCTGCACACCTGCACGGAATCCGCCTCATTCTTCATCTCGCAGAAGATCCGCAGCAACGGCTCCGTGCCGGAGAATCTGGCAATCACCCAACCGCCGTTTTTAAAGTACACCTTGCAGCCGTCCATGTAGGACACATGGTCCACCGCGAAAGGCAGCTGAGGCAGCGACCGGTCCGTCATGATGATCCGCTGGATGCGCTCCTTCTCCTCCGGCGTAAACCGGTAGTCCCGCTCTGTCATATAGATGGTGCCGAATTCCTCCCTGATATCCGCTGAGATCTGGGACAGCTTCTTCCCGCTCACCGCAATCATTTCCACCAGAAGGCTGGCCGCGTAGATACCGTCCTTACCGTGGATATGCCCTTTCACAGTCAGGCCGCCGGAGGACTCACCGCCGATGATGGCCCCCGTCTCCTGCATCTTGGCGGAAATGTGCTTGAAGCCCACAGGAACCTCATAACACTTCTGTCCAAACCGCTCCGCCACCTGGTCCAGCATATGGGTGGTGGCCAGGTTTCTCACCACAGGCCCTCTCCAGCCCTTGTACTTAAGCAGATAATAGTACAGGATCACCAGAATATCATTGGCATGGAGATAGTGGCCCATGTCATCGATCACCCCCAGCCGGTCCGCATCCCCGTCTGTGGCAATGCCAATGTCGCAGTACCTGTCCAGCACGTAGTTCTGCAGAGTCCGCAGGGTATTTTCCGTGGGAGCCGGCATCTTCCCGCCAAACAGGGTGTCGTGCTCGGAATTGATGGTCTCAATGGTACAGCGGGCAATGGACAAGATCGTGTTCAGCGCTGTCAGGCTTACGCCGTACATGGGGTCAATGGCCACCCGCAGGTCCCTGGACCGGATGGCATCCATATCGATCACCTGGATAATGTTGTCCAGGTATTCATTCAGGGGGTTGATCTCCATCACCATGCCGTTTCTCACCAGCTCCAGATAGGATGGCGGCGGCATCTGCCCCTTCTCATCTTCCTTCCACTGATACTGCCGCTCCGCCTGGCGCAGATACTCTTCAATCTCGCAGGTCTGCCTCTCATCCGCGTCCCTGCCCCCATATGTAAACACCTTGACGCCGTTATAGATGGCCGGATTGTGGCTGGCGGTCACCATCATTCCATAACTCAGCTCATGCTTCATCACATAGAACATAATCAGCGGCGTAGGTGAACTCCGGTTTACGAACATCACCCGGATTCCCTGCCGGCCAAAGATCTCGCAGGCCCAGATCACCGCCTCCTTGGACAAGAACCGACGGTCATATCCTGCCACAATCCCCTGGTCAGCAACTCCCTCTGCCTTCATTTTCAGACAGAGGGCCAATGCCAGTTTCTGTATGTTTTCCTTTGTAAATTCTTCACCAATGATGGCTCTCCACCCTCCGGTACCAAATTCAATCATGATATATTCTCCTTATACATTGATACCCGGCGTGCCTCAAGTGGCCGCGCCGGGCATCTAATGTCGCAAATTAATATGTTATTTATACAATAGACACTTTTCCTTTGCTGACCTTCAGGAAAATCAGCAGGGAGATTACCGTACTCACCGTCAGAATGGAAGCCAGCGCGGCCGCTGTGCCGTAGCTGTTTCTCACAACCTCCGTGTAGATGGCGACAGAGATGGTGCTGGTCTTGCCGCTGTACAGCATAACGCTGGAGGACAGCTCATTGATACAGGTAATCCAGCTTAAGATAGCGCCGGACAGCACGCCGGGGGCCATGAGCCTGGCGGTTACCTTGGCAAATGTCATCATCGGCGACACGCCCAGGCTGATGGAAGCTTCCTCCACGCTGGGGTCCATCTGCTGCAGGAACGCGCTGCCCGAACGCACCGTGTATGGGAGCTTCCGCACCACATATGCTATGATGATGATCACAGCCGTACCTGTCAGAATGAACGGAGGTTTATTAAATGCAACAATCAGGCTGATACCAAGCACAGCGCCGGGGATAACGAATGGGAACATGATCAGCAGATCCATCAGCTGTCCCGTGAATCCCTTATGCCGCACCACAATGTAGGAGATCAGCATTCCGATGATAATGATGAACACAATTGCAATGCTGGAGAACACAAAGGTATTGCGGATATTGGTCCACAGCCGGTTAAATATAGTGGTATAACTCTCCAGGCTGAAGCCCTTCTGGAAGCCGGTAAAATCGCTCTTGATAAAGCTGGTAACCACCACCACGATCTGAGGCAGAACTCCCACAAATGTCACCAGCATCACCGGAAATGTGACCAGGAAACGTTTAAATCCGTGAAGCTGCTCTTCCTTGGGAGGACGCATAGCGGTCATCACGTAATTCTTCCGGGATACACAGTATTTCTGTACCAGCAGTACCGAGGTGGAGCAGAGCACCACAATTACGGACAGGGCGCTGGCCAGGTGGGCATTTCCCCCAATCTCACTCATGTACTCATTGTACACCAGAACCGGGAGAACCATGTAGCCCTCGCCGATCAGCATAGGGGTTCCGAAATCCGCCAGGCTGGTCATAAACACCATGATGGCTCCGGCTGCAATAGACGGAATGATTACCGGCAGGGTGATGGTCCACAGGCGGCGCAGCTTGTTGCTGCCCAGGTTCTCAGCCGCCTCCTCCAGGCTGGAATCAATGCTTCCCATGGCGCCCGAGGTATACAGGTACACATAAGGAAACAGCTTAAAGGTAAATACCATGATAATTCCCAGCTTGCCGTAAATGCTTGGCAGATGGATTCCGTAATTTGCAAACATAGAAGTTATAAAACCGGAACGGCCAAACAGTGTAATCCAGCTGTAAGCCCCGATAAACGGCGGGCTCATCAGGCTCATGATGATAAAAATGTGGATGAACCGTTTACCCAGTACATTATACCGGGACATCACATAAGCAATTGGCACGCCCACAACCAGGGTGGTGCATGTCGTCACGATGGACACAAACAGGCTTCGCCCCAGGGCCCCATAATAATACTTCTTAGAGAAGAACCTGATGTAGTTCTCCAGGGTAAATCCATCCGTCTTGCGGGAAAAGAAGCTTCGGGTGATCAGCGTGCAGAATGGGAATATGAGGAAAATCAGCATAAACGCCACCACTGCAATCTTCACCCAGAACCAGAAATCCAGGCGAAATTTCTTCTTTACCATGAGATCACCTCCTGGGTATCTGCATTGTAAACGCCTACCGCAGCAATATCAAAATTGACCCGCACCTCCTGACCGTCCGGACGCAGCGCATTTGCATCCTTGGTATATTCATTAAGCTGAACGGTCTGGCCATTGTTCAAAAGGATCTCATACTCAATAAAGTCGCCCAGGAAGGTGGAGATGACGATCTTGCCCGGAAGGCCTTCCTTGTCGTCAAAGAACAGCTGCTCCGGTCTTGCGGAGATCACGCCTTTGCCGTTAAAGGCCGCCTTCAGACTGCATGTGAGGCTGCACTCATCCTTGATATTCAACACCGCATTCTGAGGATCTGTGCCGTCCACATCACACTCCATGAAGTTGGATACACCGATGAAGCCTGCCACGAACTCATTCTGAGGCTTCTTGTATATGTCCTCAGGAGAACCCACCTGCATGATGTTGCCCTCCTTCATAACCGCAATCCGGTCTGAGATGGCCAGTGCCTCCTCCTGATCATGGGTTACATAGATGGTGGTGATCCCCAGCCGCCTCTGCAGCTTCTTGATCACGGTTCTCATCTGCACTCTCAGCTTGGCGTCCAGGTTGGACAGCGGCTCATCCATCAGCAGCACGCCCGGTTCAATGACAAATGCCCTGGCCAGGGCCACGCGCTGCTGCTGCCCGCCGGACAGCTCATTGGGCTTTCTGTCCTTTAACGCTCCGATCTGCACCAGCTCCAGGGCTTCCTCCACCTTGGCCGGAATCTTATCCTTGGGGTATTTCTTGGCTTTTAATCCATAGGCTACGTTTTCCGCTACCGTCAGATGCGGGAAAATCGCATAGTTCTGGAACACCATTCCAATGTCCCTCTTGTGGGCTTCCAGGTTGTTGATCACCTTGTCGTCAAAGCGGATCTCTCCGCCGTCCACTGAGTTGAATCCAGCGATCATGCGCAGCAATGTGGTCTTGCCGCAGCCGGAAGGTCCAAGCAGTGTAAAAAATTCACCCGGCTTTATCTCTAAATCCACTCCTTTTAGTGCTGTAAAGTCGCCGTACTTTTTTACGGCCTTATTAATAATAACTGCATGGCTCATGCCTGTACCCCCTGTTTTATAGATTAATACCCTTTATCGGAAAGACTGTCATAACCCACCGGGCCAGACAGTCTCTCCTTCAAGTTACATCACCTTTTTACGTGTTCCAATCTTAGTCTACCATGATATCGTTGAACTGCTCGATAATTGCTTCTTTCTCATTTGCGGCCCAGTCAAAGTCATAATCAACCAGAACAATTTCATCTAACTTAGCCATTCCTTCGCCCACTTCCATGTCGCTTCTGACAGGACGGCGGCCCCAGTTCTGGCTCTGCTCGGTCTGAGCTTTCTTGGAGGTAACAAAATCGATAAACAGCTTGGCGTTCTCCTCATTGGGAGCGCCCTTTACCAGTGCAACGCCATCCGGAACAGCGCTTGTGCCGTCCTTAGGATATACGAAACCTACAGATGCATCATCCTTGTACTGAACCGCAGCCTTCTCCAGGGTCAGACCTACGTAGAACTCGCCGTCAGCTACCATCTTATGGCACTTGCCTGAGGAGTCAACTACCTTGCCGTCCAGGTTGTCATATAACTGTTTGATGAAATCCCAGCCGTCTTCCTTGCCGCCATGGCCCAGGATCATGGTGCACAGCTGTGTATAGGCAGAGCCGGACTTAGAAGGCAGGCAGTATGCGATTTTGCCCTTCCACTCAGGCTTAACAAGGTCCTCCCAGGACTCGGGAACAGTCATGCCGTCCTTTGCAATCAGGTCTTTGTTGTAGAAGATAACCATAGGAAGGGGGCTTTCGCCGATCCACAGGTCATCGGCATCCTTGTATGCTTCGCCGATAAACTCGTCATTTGCGCACACGTAGGGTGCAAAATACTCCTTAAATGCTGCCAGGGAGTCAGCTCCGCCGCCCCACAGAACATCAGCAATCGGTTTAGCAGACTCGGCTGCAATACGGTTGCACAGCTCGCCGGTTCCGGCTGCCACTACCTCTACCTTAACATTGGGATAAGTCTCCATAAACAGGTTCACGCCTGCGTTCAGGGGATCTGCATCATGAGGTGAATATACAACAACTGTTCCTGTGTAATCCTCGGGCTTCTTCTCGCCTGCCGCCTCTGCCTGTGTCTCCTCAGCCTTGGACTCTTCCGCCTTGGTCTCTGCCGGGGCCTCTGTCGCTGCGGGAGCCGCTGTGGTTGTCTCTGCCGGTTTGCTTCCTCCGCCGCATGCAGCGAGACTTAAGACCATCATTGTTGCCAGTGATGCTGCTAATACTTTCTTCATAATACTCTCTCCTTTTCTAAAATTTAGTTCTTTTCTCTTACCGTGCAATTAGGAATTATTCAATTCCAATGATATAATTATAGAGGGATTTTATTAATATTTCCATTTAATATTCTTACATTTCCTTTGTCATTCTGACCATTTGCATATTTTTAACTGTTTTTCAATGACCTATATGTGCAAAATCCCCGTACCGGTGAAAACCAGCCGGTACGGGGATTTCATGTGTCTCATTTATTTTTCATACTCATTCATACTCAAACTTCATATTCCAGGACCCGCGGATTTTGTCCATCAGCTCCAGCACCGCCAGGCTGTCCGCCGGGCTCCACTGATCGCTGGCACACATTCCGGCAGCCGCGCAGCGGTTCACCTCCCGGATCTGGTACTCGAAGCCGTTGACCTCCCAGGGAATCTCCACGCTGTAAGCTTCCCCGTCATAGGGCCGCACCTCCATGCCTCTGGCCATCTGGTAGTCCGGCAGCAGCAGAGCCCCCTCTGTTCCATACACCGCGGCAGTGCGCTCCATGGCCATGCCGATGGACTGGACCGCGTGGCCGCTGCGTCCACCGGGATACAGCAGCTGCACCGCGCTGAAATCATCGGTTCCATGTTCATTGATATGTACCGTGGATTCAAATGACTCCGGCGTCTCACCCATGACCATATGGAGAAATCCCAGGTTATAAATCCCGATGTCCAACAGCGCGCCGCCGCCCAGGCGTGAGTCAAACTTCCTGTCCTTCCTGGCGCCTTTGGATATAAAGCCGAACTCGCAGCGGGCGTGGCGCACCTGCCCCAATGCCCCGCTTTCAATCAGCTCCTTCATCCGGCAGAGCACCGGGAGAAAGCGTATCCAGAAGGCTTCCATTATGAATACCCCCTTCTCCTGGGCCAGGCGGTACAGCTCCCTGGCCTGCCCCGCCGAGGTGGTGAACGGCTTCTCGCACAGCACGTGTTTCCCCGCCTCCAGACACATTTTACAGTTCTCAAAATGCATGCTGTTGGGCGTGGACACATAGACTGCCTCCACCTCCTTTGCCCCGGCCAGCGCCTCATAGGAACCATACCAATTTGGTATCTGATGCTTCTCTGCAAATGCCCGGGCGGACTCTTCTGTCCTGGACCCCACCGCCGCCAGCACCGCCTCAGATTCCGCCATGGCGTTCACTGTGTCCGCAAATTTATTGGCAATGGTGCCCGTAGCCAGTATTCCCCATCTCATATGCTTGCCCTCCTGAATATTCCTGCGTTATACGCTGCAATTTTTTCATAATCATTCTCTGCTTGATACTCTGTACGATCTTCCTCAATCACTCTGCCTGACGCTCTGTACGATCTTCCTCAATCATTCTCTACTTGACGCTCTGCGCTATCTTCCCAAACATTCTCTGCCTGGCACTCTGCAATGCACGCCTCAATCTCCTCTGCAATCTCCTCAATACAGTTCTCCAGGCATATGTTCTCATACCTTCTGACAATCCCGCACCGCTGCAGATTCTCCTCCTTAAAGTCCTCCTCGTCCGCCAGGAACCGCCTGCACATCTCCTTATACTTAGGCGTTTTCTGCTGCCGCTCCCGCGCCATGGCCCGCTCCAGCCTGAGTCCGTCCTCCACGTGGATGTACACCGGCGCCAGAGACTCCGCCCCGTAATATTCCCGGATCTTCTCATAAGATTCCAGGGTTCCCATCATCAGATAATTCCCCTGATCCAGGTCAATCTGCCCGTCGTCCACAGTGAAATAGTCCCATGGCCCGTACACCGTATCATAGGTTCTGCATTCAATCAGCGTCCCCGCTTCCCTGCACTGATCCAGAAACGCCCTGTCCACAAAATAATACTCCACCCCGTCCGTCTCCCCGTCCCGCACCGGCCTGGTGGTGTACATCCGCACAGTCCGGCACTCCGGCAGCCGTTTCACCAGCTCTTTATAAATGGTGTCCTTGCCAGACGCACTCTTTCCCATCACATAAAAAATCTTTCCCATGTTGTATCTTCCAATCTGTTTTTATCGTCGTACCACTTTGATGCAGCCCAGGGTCTCATCCTCAGGTCCCTGAACCGGCAGTCCCTGCCTCATATAATCCAGCACCAGATCCAGCACATCCCGGCTGATCTCCTCCCCGGGGGCCACAATGGGAATCCCCGGCGGATAAATATAGATATATTCCCCGGAAATGCTGCCGCAGCTCTCTGTCAGCGCCACCGGTTCCGTCTCTCCATCCATCGCCTGGCTGATGGGACAGATAATTTTAGCCTGAGGCAGGGAGCCGGTTGGGGAGGGTGGGAAGGAAGTCTGGCTGCCAGCTGCCAGCCTTCCATCAATCTCCACCAGCGCCCGCTCCAGCCTCTTAAGCCCATCACCGCTGTCCATCACTGAAGTAATCGCCGTCACATACTCCGCGCCGCACATTTCCATCTCCAGTCCATACTCCGACCGCAGCAGCTGATCCAGCCCGGCTCCATTTAACGCGGTTCCGGCCGTGGACACCACCACCTTGGTGATATCCAGGTCATAGACGCCAAAACGTCCCTTAAGCTCCTGATCCACCAGCCTCAGGCCCTGCATCTCACCCAGCCGCCTGCGGAGGGCGCCCAGGCCGCCCAGATACCGTTTCATCTGGCTCTCAGGCCCCTTCAGTCTCTCCATCTGGAAGATGGCATTTTCAATGCTGGCCATAAACACATAGGACGGACTGCTGCTCTGGTAGATCTGCAGATACCTCTCCAGCCCCTTCACATCCACAAAAGGCCCGCCCGCATCCCGGTTTAGGTTCACATGCAGAAGCGCCGTCTGAGTCAGACTTGGCAGTGTTTTGTGGATGCTCTGTATCACCAGATCCGCCCCGCAGTCCACCGCTGACACCGGAAATGCCTCATCATACCGGAAATGGGCCCCATGTGCTTCATCCACAATCAGCGGCAGTCCCGCCCGGTGGACAACCTCTGCGATGCTGTGGATATCCGACACAATTCCGTCATAAGTTGGGGATACTACCATCACTGCCTGGGCATCTGGATACATTTTTAAGAGTTTTTCCACATCCTCAGGCAAAATTCCGCCCTGAATCCCCAGATGGGGAATCTCCTGTGGATAAATATACTGCGCCGCAAGCCCCCGCAGAAACACACTGTGATACACCGATTTGTGGCAGTTTCTGCTCATCAGGAGCCTGCCTCCGTACTTCACCGCACTGCTGATTCCGGCCAATATCCCGCTGCTGCTGCCGTTCACCAGATAATAGGTCCGATCCGCCCCATAGATTCCGGCCGCCCACTCCATGGACTCCCTCAGCAGATCCTCCGGGTGATGCAGATTGTCAAATCCCGCCACCTCCGTGATATCCACCTCAAAAGGATTGGGGAAATCCAGGGCCGCTCCCAGCTCCCCGCCGCCTTTCAGCCGCTTATGACCCGGCATATGGAAGGGGTATACCGGAGACTGCCCATACTGCCGCAGCCTGTTAATTAAAAGTGCTTCCTGTTTCATCTATTTTCACCGACTTTCCTATTTCCATACCGCCGTCAGGACTCCAACCGTCTCCTTAACAGCTCCATACATCTGTTTACCTGCCTGTGGTTCTTCACCACCACAACCTTCCTCCCATAACTGGCCGTCAGATTATCAAACAACTCCTTATGTCCGCCGCACCGCCCATTTTTCACAATCCACATGAAAAATTCCCAGTCCATTTTCTCCTGACAGCCCTCCGCAATACTCTCCCGAACCTTCCCCTTATACTTCCAATTCCTGTAAAATGCCTGGGGCAGGCAGATCCGCCTGGGGAATTTCATAAACACAATCAGATCCGCCTCAGCCATCCTACGCTCAAAATGCAGCTTGGAGTAATTCCCGTCAATCACCCAGCCGTCCTTCTCCCTGTCCAGAAACCCTTCCGCCATTCCCCTGGCCTCATCCCTGTCCCGGTCAATCCAGCCGGGCAGAAACTGTATTTTGTCCAGGTGAAGCACCGGGCAGCAGAGCATTTCCCCCAGCCTCACCGCCAGCGTTGACTTCCCGGAACCGCTGTATCCCACTACCGCAACCTTCATTTCCCGCTCCTTCTCTGCCCTTCCCATTCCAATGTGCCTTGCTAAGTGCTAATATTATACTATATACCTGGGAAAAATCAAATACAGGCAGTATATTTCACACCAATGTCACACGCCCCTGGTATCATTGCAGAACCAAAACCAATGTCCAAAAGGAGTCCTATGAAAATATTAATCGCAGAAGACGAGCCTGCCATGCGCAGAATTATCCGCCTGTACCTGGAAAAAGAGGGCTATGAGGTGTCCGAGGCCTCCGACGGCCAGGCTGCCCTGGACCTGCTGTGCAGGGAGACATACGACCTGCTGATCGCTGACTGGATGATGCCCCGGATGGACGGAATCCAGCTCTGCCGGGAAGTCCGCGCCTGCTCCATGCCCATTAAGATCATCATACTCACCGCCAGAAGCGAAGCGCGCCACGAAATAGAAGGGCTGACCTGCGGCGCAGATGACTATATCCGCAAGCCCTTTGAACCTGGGGTCCTGCTGCTGCGCATCAAAAAAATGTTCCGCCTGGAGGACACCCTCTGCTGCGGCAGCCTGACTCTGAATCCAAGCCATCAGACCGCATTTATGGACTCCCGGGAGATCCGGCTGACCCAGAAGGAATACCAGCTTCTGCTGCTGCTCATGCGCAACCAGGGCATCACCTTATCCCGCGACACCCTTGTTTCCAGAATCTGGGGAAATGATTACGACGGCGACGAGCGGACCCTGGACACCCACATCCGCCGCATCAGAAGTAAGATCGGCAAAGAGTACATTTCCACCTATGTTGGATTGGGCTACCGGATGGAGGCGCCCCATGAGTAAACTGTCCAGGAAATTTCTCATCAGCATTTCCCTGATTTTAGCCGCCATCGCCTGCCTGTCCATTTTCCTCAACCGGAATTTTATCGGCAGATATCTGCTCTACCGGGAGAAACAGGATTTAAACCGCATCTGCGGAATACTCACTGCCGGAGACCGGCCCCGGGAGGAGGCAATCCGCTGGGTGGAGGAAAACGAGGACGTGGTGGTGGCCCAGGTGGAAGGTACCCAGGATAACAACCTGCTGAACCAGCGCCTGCGGGAGGCATTTCTGGACAAAGGGGTCAGCATGGACCGTTACTGGCTCTGGGAAGAAGATCAGACAGATGCCATGGAAGAAGGCCGCAAGCTGCGGGTATACTCCCAGCAAAAGCTTCACTACAGCCTGATGGTGGAGTACCTGTGGCAGAACGGCAGCTTCATGGCAGTGGCCAAAATCATCCCGTCCGTCAGCCGCACCGTGGCCCTGGTGAACCAGGTCACCCTGGCGGTATTCGCCGGAGGGTTCCTGCTGGCCCTGGTACTGATCTATGTGCTGGTCCGCCGGATTACCTCTCCCCTAAAGTCCATTTCTGAGACAGCCAGGGCCATCGCTGCCCTGGACTTTAAGACCGTGACTGTCCGCACAGGCGATGAGCTGGAAGACCTGGCGGAGGACATCAGCCATATGAGCGCCCGGCTCAGCAAAGCCCACATGGAGCTGGAACAGAAAAACAGGCAGATGGAGGATCTGCTGGGCAATGTTTCCCATGATCTGAAGACCCCCGCAGCCCTGATCAAGGCCTACGCCAGCGGTATGAAGGACGGTCTTGACGACGGCACTTTCCTAGACACCATTATTGCGCAGAACAACCGCACGGAACAGATCTTGGAACAGCTGCTGAACCTGGCCAGGGTGCAAAAGACCCAATTTCCTAGGCAGGCCATGGATCTGGACGGCTGCCTGCATGACCTGATTCAGGAATACCGTCTCCAGGCGGACAGCAGCAGGCTACAGTTTCACTGCGATATCCCGGAATCCGGCCAGATTCCCGGTACACTCGACACCTACCCCGGAGCTGTCCGGCTGATCCTCTCCAATCTGCTCTCCAACGCGGTAAAGTACGCGGCAGACGGACAGATCTGGATCTCCCTGGACTGCCGGACAGACGGCTGCCTGATCCGCATAAAGAACATGGTGGGTGATCCCGACAACCTGGATACAGAAAAGCTCTGGGAACCGTTCTATGTCGCCGAGCCATCCAGGAACAAGGACATGTCCGGTACAGGCCTGGGCCTCTCCATCGTCCGCACCACCGCCGCCAAGTACGGCTTCGGCTGCACCTGCGCCCTGGAAAACCATATGATCACTTTTTCACTGTTTGTCAAACCATTGTAACATGGGTCCATTATCCTTAAAACTGTAAAACATTTTAAGGAGGCAATTAAATGCACATCAACCATACACATCTGAAACCATGGGCGGCACTGTTCCTCGCAGCCGCCCTCCTCACAGGCTGCGGCTTCTCCCAGGGACAGGCGTCAGGCGGCGCAGATTCCGGCTCCGCCCAAACTCCATCCCAGACTCAGACATCCGGCTCCGGCGCCAATTCCACCTCTGGCACAGCTCCCGGCTCCAGCGTCAATTCCACCCCTGGCACAGCTCCCGGCGCCCCCATCTCCTATGAGACAGATCCTGCCACATTTTCCCTTACAGTCAATCAGGGGGACATCTCCGTCCCTGTCTCAGTGCCTGGGCAGACCCGCCAGGTAGCCAACTACACCTCCACTGATGGCGAGACAGCCTGGGAATACCCGGACGCTTCAATCTCCGTCTCCGTTAAACCAGAACCGGACTTCCTCCGCGTCACCATCACCTCTGAGTCCGCCGGGGACAACCACTTTGACTGGCCCCAGGTTGCGGGGGATTCCTACTATATTCCCCTGGGCGAAGGCAAACGCATCCCAGCCCAGGACCAGACCTGGCAGTCCTACGTAAGCGGCCGGGAATTCTCAGTCATGGAGCAGCTGTCCATGCCCTTCTGGTCCGCTGTCCACGGAGATTACGCTGTGCTGTACATCATGGAACAGCCCTACCGCAGCAGCCTGGTATTCGGCTCCGGCAGCCCCATAGAATTTGGCGTTGCCCATGCTTATCCTGCCATTGATGCTGAAAAGACCAGCACCTACCGCATCTACCTTACCGACAATGACCCTGTATCCGCCGCCAAGCTCTACCGTCAATATGTACAGAATAACGGCAGCTTTGTAACACTGGAAGAAAAGGCCTCTCAGAATCCCAATATCAGGAAACTCTACGGCGCGCCCCACATCTATCTCTGGGGTGAAAACGTCATTTCCCCTGAGGACATCAACTGGCCCGCCCTGAGAAACGCCCTGGATCACCCTGATTTTAAGCACCTCATGGATCAGGCTGAACGCACCGAGACCGGCTCAGAGGCCCTTCAGGCCGTCAAAGCCATCTCAGGCCAGGATTATGTGGACCAGTACCAGAAAAATGTACTGTGCCGCTATATCAGCGAAATTCTGAAGCTGGATTCCCTCTACCAATGGAATGGCCCGGGGAACCCTTCCGCCTATGACCTTTTACAGTTCAATATGCAGACTCTTGCAGAAAAACTGCCGGATGTTTTCCGCCCCGCGGACCAGTGGATGGAAGGCGGTACCACAGCTCTGCTTTCCCAGTTAAAGGAAGCGGGCATTGACCGTGCCTGGATCGGCCTCAACAGCTGGGAACAGGGCTACGCCAAACCGGAACTGGTGAAACAGGCGGCAGACCAGGGCTATCTCATGGGGCCCTACGACTCCTATCACTCCATACACGAACCCGGCAGGGAACAGTGGATCACCGCGGCATTTCAAGATGAAACCCTGTATGAAAATGCCGCTGTTGAGAACCAGAAAGGCGAGAAGATCTCCGGCTTTAAAAATGTAGGCCGCAAGCTGTCCCCACTCCTATCCCTCCCCTCCGTCCGCCAGAGAACCGGAGAGATCCTGGCATCAGGCCTGCCCTTTAACTCCTGGTTCATCGACTGTGACGCCACCGGAGAGATCTATGACGATTACACGCCGGGGCGCATCGCCACCCAGCAGCAGGACTTAAAGGCCCGGCTGGAGCGCATGACCTATATCCGGGACCAGCACCAGATGGTCATTGGATCTGAAGGAGGCAACGATTTCGCCGCCTCCACCATTGCCTTTGCCCACGGAATCGAACTTCCCACTTTCTCCTGGATGGATGAGGACATGAAGAGCAACAAAGAAAGTCCCTACTACATTGGCAAATACTACAATCCCACCGGCGGCGTAGCAGAGCATTTGGCCAAGCGGGTGCCTGTAAAAGAGCAGTTTATGACCATTTTTGCAGATCCTAAGTATGATGTACCCCTGTACAAACTGGTTTACAACGATTCCGTGATCACCACCTACCACTGGGACTGGTCTACTTTTAAGATCATTGGCGCAGTCCAGAACCGGATGCTGCGGGAAGTCCTGTACAATGTTCCGCCCCTTTACCATCTGGACAGCCGGGAATGGGATACTTATAAAGACGCCATCTCCTCCCACACCACGTTCTGGTCCCAGTTCAGCCGCCAGGCTGTATTGCAGGAAATGACCGGCTTTAAGTACCTGTCAGATGACGGCTCTGTCCAGCTGGCCCAGTACGGAGAAGATCTGTGGACAGCCGCCAACTTCAGCGATGTTCCCTTTAACTATGAGGGTATGGATATACCTGCACACTCCCTGATACTCAAAAAGGGCGCAGACATCTCTGTCTACACCCCCAATCTTTCAGAGGACCAATCATAGTGCCTGATATCTGCGTCAGGTGTGCGTCTGAGAAGCGACGGCGTAGTGGACCCTACGGTTAGCTTCGCAGGCGTGCTCCTGGCGTAGATAGCGGGTGCTATGACTCAGGTATTTATGCAACGCTCTAGCGTGTTTGATAATTGCTTCTCGTCAGCTGCGCGTCTCACTTTGTGGGAGATTTGATCCCGATGAGGGAGGCGTAGCAAGCTACGTTGACCGAATTGGGGTCAAATATGCCGCGAAGTGGGGCGTGCAGATGGCGGAAATGAATTATCAAACACGCTCTAGTACCCGCTGTACAGATTCAGCTCGTTCTGTGCAGCAGCATAAGAAAAATTAAACCCACGGATGCTTAACCCATCCCCTGCCCAGAGCTCATATCCATTCCTATACCCCCTCAGCAGCTGTTTCTTCACTTCCTGATCCTCCACCATAGACGCCACAGCTGGGGCGGCATCCACGGACAGCATACCCAGATACCCCTCCTGTGTCTGCGCGTTCCTGTCGCCATTGGCCAGGTTATATCTGGCGATCTGGTAATCCGGCCTGGCAAATGCAAGCACAATATAGAACACGGTCACTATTGTCAGGCAGTACCGGAACAGCGGAAACTGATTTTTGAAAATAAGGATAACCACCCCAGCCATCAGTACCACCATCATTGCCAGGAACCACAGAACCAGCACCCGAAGCCGGGTCAGCTGGTATTGCTGCACATACAGCACCATCCGGTACACAGCGGAGGCAATCATTACATAGGTGCAGATGCTGATTGTCAGCAGCACGCCGTTTAAGATCACATTTCCCCGGAAATATTTCAGGCACATCAGCACCATCACCAGATTCAGCATCGCCACAAACAACAGCTGGAAGAATCCCTGTCTGGCATAATCAGCATAGGTCATCCCCTCCGGCAGCGTTCCTTTGCCGAGGAACAGGTACATCACCTGGATTGCGCAGAACACCAGGTAGACCAGTCCGATCATCCCCATAAAGCTGATAGCCAGAATCGGTTCCCCGTTTCTGAGAGACCTGGACTCCTCCGGTATCTCCCTGGCAAAGGCGCTGCACACCATACAGTACATGCACAGGGCCGCGGCAGCTGTCTCAATCACCACAGTAAACACTGTAAATGGATTTAGAAACTGCTCAATGAGTTCATCCAGCATAGATTGGAACACCATATCCGCGCTGGCCAGGAGAATTGCCAGCAGGATTACCATGGGCACTGCCGCCCCAAGGCCCGCCGCCACCCACACTACATTCTTGTATTTTTTGCTTTTGATGGATTTTAAAAAATTTGAGGCGTGGCTGAAGGGGCACCACACAAACACCAGGGCCTGCAGCAGATACATCAAGATAGAACCCACATATTTCCCAATATTCCACGCCCTGTCATTGTAGCACTGATGAAGGATAAACACACAGAACAGCATGAAGATGGCCGCCCGGTTCATCACATTTAACATCCCGCTGCCGGTCAGGCAGGTGGACACTCCCAGCAGAAGGGAGGCTCCCATAATCAGCAGCGATCCCGTCTTGACCGGAACCTTCATCCGCTTCGAAATCATCACCGCCATCCCATAGGCAAATGCCACAAACACAGGAAATGTAATCCCCGCCGGGTTCCTGTACAACAAAAATGTCTTTACCACGCCAAACAGCAGGGATAAAAAGCCAAAGTAAGCAAAGTTTTCCGCGATGGTCCTCAACCGCTCATTCCTCTGCACCTCCCGCTGGTACTCTTCCCTGGTCTGCCAGGAATTGCGGGATGGGGCGGGGATGGGGGCCATTGCTGTCATGGGTTCCACTTCCGTCATTGGCCCCTCTGCCGGCAAAGATTCCAAAACTCCCACGTGTCCCTCCGCCCTCACTGGAATCCCAGCCTCCGCCCGCTCCGTCCCACTATCCATCTGACGTTCTAAACCATCATTCATCATAAATCTCCCTCCTCATCTTCCACAAAACAGAGAATATCCCCCGGCTGGCAGTCCAGCGCTCTGCATATGGCTTCTAATGTTGAAAAACGGATGGCCTTTGCCTTATTATTCTTCAGAATAGACAGGTTTGCCATGGTGATATCCACTTCCTGGGACAGCTCTGTCAGTCCCTTCTTTCTCCTGGCCATCATCACGTCCAGGTTTACAATAATTCCCATTTTACCCGTCCTTTCTATATAGTCAGATCATTTTCTTCTTTGAACTGTACAGCCGTTTCAAATACCTGGCACAGCACAAAGCAGAACAGGCCTGCAATGGAGAACACAATAATAACCACAACCGTAGCCGGTGTGGGAGACAGCGGCAGACGCGCCACAGACAGCCCCGCGATCAGAAAGCTGCATTTTCCCATACGCTTTAAAGAGTCCGCATTTTCCCGCACAAACGCCTGGTCCCGCAAAACAGTGGCAAACATTTTCCGAAGCTCCAATACCAATAAAAGAGCCAGCACCCCCGACAGCATATACACCACACACTGAGCCAGATAGTGCTCCCTAAACGCCAAAATATACTTCCCCACCCAGTAAAACAACGCCGGAATCGAAACCGTAATCCCAATACCCACATAAAACATCACATCCAACAGCCACTTAGTAAACCGCACCAACCGCTTATTCATCATCAAATCCGCCTTTCATCATCACTGCTTTTCCAGGAATATTCACATCTGGAACATATCTGGAATATAACACAGTGTTTATTATATTTCAATATATTTTTATTGAAAAACAATAAATTAATAT
>URUZ01000006.1 GCA_900551225.1 uncultured Clostridium sp. | reverse complement strand
CGCCTGCGTTGATGCTTTAACTAAATGACATTGCTCCGCTGTCCTCCCAGCCCCAACCTTCTTCTTTTCACGGCCAACACACCAGCCAACGTCCGCGTACCCCTCCGCGCCTCATCCACTCACAACCTACCGCACAAACACTCCGCTTCCGTCCACATAATACCCGTCCGGCGTCATCCGGTTGGCGTACATAGCCCCGCTCTGGTCCAGGAAGTACCACTTCCCATTGATAAACTGCCAGCCGGTGAGCATGATCCCATTATCATCCAGATAATACCAGTTCCTGTTGATCTGCTTCCATCCGGTGACCCTGGCGCCGCTGCTCTCCAGATAGTACCAGCTGTTGTTGATGAACTGCCATCCTGTCAGCATGACTCCATTGGGCTGCAGATAGTACCACTTCCCATTGATATACTGCCAGTCTGTGAGCATGGCCCCGCTGGGGTCCATATAGTACCAGTAATTCCCAATATTGCGCCAGCTGGTCAACATCACGCCGTCACTGTTCATATAGTACCAGCGTCCGCCTATCTGCTGCCATCCCTTTAACATAGCGCCGTTGCTGTTCAGGAAGTACCAGTATCCGCCTATCTGCTGCCATCCGGTCAGCATATACCCGTCCTGGTTGAAGTAGTACCAGGAACCGTTTATCTCCTTCCAGGTACTGGTGGGATAGCCGCCGCTGCTGTAACGGTACCACCAGCCGTACTGGTTCTGTTCCCAGCTGCCGGTGCCGTAGCGGTCGGCCTCTGACTGGGAAAATGTGCTTTCATCCGAATAATCGGACCAGGAACCTGCCTTGCCGTCATGTTTGGCGATTCCGCGGACGCGGAAGGTGTAGTCACCGGCTTTGGTGATATAGCTGCGGAAATTGTAGGAGCGGTTCTTGGTGGTGATGGTGGTCACCAGGTTCTTATTCCTGTACAAACGCACCTCGTACTCCTTCACGCCTTCCAGCTCCGACCACCTGGCGTAGGTTCCGTCCCAGTCCAGGCCGTCCGCCTGCTCCACCTTGCCCTCCACATATTTAAAGTAAGCCTCCAGCACCAGGCGGTCACCGCTCTCATAGGTTTTGGCCCGGATAAATTCTGCGCTGCAGCCGCTGAGCTCAAAGTGGCTGGACGTTGTATAGGAGAACCTGTAACCGTCCTCAGCCCGCAGGGTTACTTCAATCTTGGGCCGGTCCCCGATACTCCAGGTCTCCACATCATTGGTGTACTCAGCGCTTTCAACCGTGAATTCCTTGCTGGTGGTAGTGGCTTTAAATGTCCCCACTGCCTCCCCCGCCTTTGGCGTCTGGTCATAGGAAAATGAGATCCTCACCGGATCGATCTTCTCCGTGGCTGCCAGGGCAGTCATCCCTGTGGCCGCGGCCAGAATCACAGATAAAAACAGGCATACCAGAATTGATTTAATATTACTTTTCATGTTTCTCACCCCTCAAACATTTTATAGTAACAGTATAAATCCTGGTATGCCTGTATTCAATTTAGAACTTATTACATTATATTACAATTTTATCCGTGCATGGAAAGAACTTCGAAAAATTCTTCAATGGCTTTTAAGGAGGCCCCTAAAATGGGCGCATCACTGCCCAGGGTGGAGATCAGAATCTCCTGGGTGTGAGTGATGGGAAGCACGATATCCTTCATAATCTCCGGCATCAGATAGGGAAGGGACTGGATCAGATGGGAGTTGAGGATAATCATTTCACAGTTCAGGAAGAAGATAATATTGGACAGCCCAATGGCCAGATTGCGGATAAATCCGTCCAGCACGTCCAGGGCGTCCCCATCCTGTTTCTTCACCAGCCCGATAAACTGGTCAATGTCCGTCAGGGGGACATCCCGCCTGCGGCTGATCTCATCCAGCAGACAGCGGTCGGAGCAATACTGCTCCCAGCAGCCGAATTTCCCGCAGGAACACCGGCGCGTTTCCTGGATGTTGACGGTGTGGTGCCCCACCGCGTTGGCAAAGCCCAGATAGCCGCGGATCAGCTGGCCGTTTGAGATCATGCCGCAGGAGATGACATCTGTGATGCACAGCACGGTCATCTCCTGGTACTGCGGATGGATGCGGTATTCCATGGAAGCGGCCAGATTGCCGTCGTTGTCGATGTACACCGGCACGTGGTAGCGCTGCTCCAGCAGGGATTTGATGTCAATATTGTGCCAGCCCAGCCTTGGGATGAAGCGGATCACGCCGTCCAGGTCAATGATCCCCCGCACAGCCAGGCTGATCCCGATGAGACCGTAGGGACAGGGCGGTATGTCCTTCATCAGCTTGTCCAGATGGAGATAGATCTGCTGGTATACATGGGAAAATGCCTGCTCCTGTATGGGAAATGACACCCGCACCAGGATCTCGTTGTTCAGGTCCGTGAGTATAAGGGTCACGGCCTGTGTGCCGATATCCATTGCGATGCAGTATCCGGCCCTGGCGGCCAGGGTTAATATAATGGGCTTCCTGCCGCCGCTGGAGTCCCCTGCCGCGGTCTCCTCCACCAGCTTCAGGCTCATCCATTCCTTGACAATGGTGGAGACAGTGGCCTTGTTCAGTCCGGTCTCCTCGGAGATCCTGGCTCTGGATATATGTTTTTTGTTGAGAATATGTTTGATTATGGTCAGCCGGTTGGCGGAGCGTATATCTTTTGTCTGGGATATTTTCATGGGGGAATTCCTCCGGCCCGTGCGCCGGGCCATTGATTGCTTCTATAGCTACTATCTTATGATACCATACGCTCCGGGAGGGCGCAAGGCTGGCAATGATTGCATTTCCATAGACGAAAAGTCTAATCTGTGGTATACTGTATAAGATAGGCGCATTCCGATTATGGATAATATTGGAGGAAGGCTATGAAAGATAACAGAAAGGTACGGGGAAGTTTCGGACTGTACCTGCAGTGGCCGTTGATACTTTCGGCACTTTTAATTATATTGAGTTTAGCAGTGGGTTTGGTATCCGTAAAGGCAGGCATCATTGTGTCGGCATTTACGGTAGTTTACGTTGGGATTGCGCTCTGGATCTATTTTTCCAGGAAAAAGGGCATTCTGGCGGGACTGATGCAGTTTTCAAGCATCTACAATGAAGCCCAGAGACAGCTGATGGATGAGATGCTGGTGCCTTATGCGGTGGCGGATGAAACCGGCCGCCTGCTATGGATGAATCAGGAATTTATCCGTGTGATGGGCGGGGAGAAATCCGCCTGCAAGAACATACTGAGCCTGTTTCCCGACATTAAGAAGGAACAGCTGGATACCGGCGGGCAGATGCTGACGCTGCACAGCGCCCTGGGAGAAGAAAAGTACCGTATTGATCTGCGTCAGGTTATGATATCCGACGTGGAGGGCGGTAAGGAGCTCCTGCCGGATCATTTTAAGACCAGTCTCACCGCTATTTATCTGCTGGATGAGACACAGACCCTTAAGTACATGCAGCAGGTCAACGACAACAAGCTGGTGGCCGGCCTGATCTATCTGGACAATTACGACGAGGCTTTGGAGAGCGTTGAGGAAGTACGCCGCTCCCTTCTGACAGCCCTGATTGATCGCAAGATCAACAAGTACATTTCAAGCATGTACGGCATTGTCAAGAAATTGGAGAAGGACAAATATTTCTTCGCCATCAAGCAGCAGTATATGACTAAGATCCAGGAGGACCGTTTCCCCATCCTGGAGGAAGTAAAGACAGTCAACATAGGAAACGACATGGCTGTGACCTTAAGTATTGGCATCGGTATGGGCGGGGACACCTACAGCCAGAACTATGAATATGCCAGAACCTCCATTGACATGGCCCTTGGCCGCGGCGGGGACCAGGCTGTAGTGAAGGATTCCGACAAGATCCAGTATTACGGCGGCAAGGCCCAGCAGATGGAGAAAACCACCCGCGTAAAGGCCCGTGTGAAGGCCCATGCGCTGCGTGAGCTGGTGGAGAACAAGGACCGCCTGCTGATTATGGGACACCGCTTATCAGATATTGACTCCTTCGGCGCGGCGATTGGAATCTACCGCATCGCCACAGCCATGAACAAGAAGGCCAACATTGTGGTCAATGAGGTCACCTCCTCGGTGCGCCCCATGATGGACCGGTTCGTGGGCAGCAGCGAGTACCCTGAGGACCTGTTCCTCACAGGGCAGAAGGCGGCGGAGCTGGTGGACAGCGGCACCATGCTGGTGGTTGTGGATGTGAACCGTCCCAGCATCACAGATGAGCCCCCCCTGTTAAAGCTGGTAAAGACCATTGTGGTGCTGGACCACCACAGGACCAGCAGCGAGATCATAGACAATGCGGTGCTCTCTTATGTGGAGCCGTACGCATCCTCAGCCTGCGAGATGGTGGCTGAGATCTTACAGTACATTGCGGACGGCATCAAGGTGAAGGCCGCTGAGGCGGACGCCATGTATGCCGGAATTGTGATTGACACCCAGAACTTTACCAACCAGACTGGTGTGCGCACATTTGAGGCGGCGGCATTCTTAAGAAGGAACGGGGCGGATATCACGAGAGTGAGGAAGCTGTTCCGTGAGGACATGGTGGACTATCAGGCCAAGGCCGAGGCGGTCCGCGCGGCGGAGGTTTATATGGACTCCTTTGCCATCAGCGTGTGCCCGTCGGACGGGCTGGAGAGCCCCACCATCATCGGAGCCCAGGCAGCCAACGAGCTGCTGGAGATCCGCGGAATCAAGGCGTCCGTTGTGTTGACGCCCTATAATGACGTAATCTATTACAGCGCCCGCTCCATTGATGAAGTCAATGTGCAGGTGATGATGGAGAAGCTGGGAGGCGGAGGACACAGAACCATCGCAGGAGCCCAGATTGCCAACATATCCACTCAGGAAGGAATCGACCGCTTAAAGCAGGTGATTCAGAAGATGATGGCGGAAGGCGAAGTATCATAATCAGAAAGGAAGTTGAAAGACATGGATATCGTATTATTAGAAGACGTGAAGGCACTTGGCAAAAAAGGACAGATTGTTAAAGTAAATGACGGATACGCCCGCAACTTCATACTGCCCAAAAAGCTGGGCGTGGAAGCCACAGGCAAGAATTTAAATGACTTAAAGCTTCAGAAGATCAACGATGCAAGGCTGGCGGCAGAGCAGCTGGCGGCGGCCAAAGAGCTGGCAGCCAAGATCGAGGAGACCTCTGTTACCGTATCCATCAAGGCAGGAGAGGGCGGACGCACCTTTGGCTCCGTCTCCACCAAGGAGATCGGCAAGGCCGTATCAGACCAGTTAAAGCTGGATATTGACAAGAAAAAGATGGTTCTGACCGATCCCTTAAAGGCGCTGGGCAATTACGAGGTGCCCATCAAGCTTCACAAGGATGTGATTGCGAAGCTGACTGTCAGGGTAGTGGAAGCAAAATAGACAGGAGTGTTTGAGCGATGGATGAAGCTCTGATAAAACGGGTGCTCCCCCACAGCATTGAGGCGGAGCAGTCGGTAATCGGCTCCATGCTGATGGACCGCGAGGCGGTTATCTCAGCTTCGGAGATTATCACTGGAAGCGATTTTTACCAGCAGCAGCTAGGGGTGATGTTCGACTCCATGGTAGAGCTGTTTAATGAGGGCAAGCCGGTGGACCTGATCACTCTTCAGGACCGCCTGAAGGAGAAGGATGTGCCGCCCGAGGTCAGCAACATGGACTTTGTCCGTGATATTGTGACCATGGTGCCCACATCAGCCAATGTCAGGTCCTACGCCTCCATTGTCCATGAGAAGGCGGTTATGCGTAAACTGATCCGCACCACTGAGGAGATCGCCAACACCTGCTACGCGGGCAAGGACACACTGGAAGACATTCTGGCAGACACGGAGAAGAACATCTTTAACCTGCTTCAGAGCCGCAGTACCCAGGAGTTCGTTCCTATCAAGCAGGTGGCCATCAATGTATTGGAAAAGATCGAGCAGGCCTACAAGACCCAGGGGACTGTAACGGGTATCCCTACCGGATTTATAGACTTGGATTATAAACTGTCCGGCTTCCAGCCGTCGGACCTGGTGCTGATTGCCGCCCGCCCATCTATGGGTAAGACGGCATTCGTGCTGAATGTGGTAGACAATGTGGCGGTGCGCCGGAGTCTGCCCTGCATGGTATTCAGCCTGGAGATGAGTAAGGAGCAGCTGGTCAACCGTATGCTTTCCATGGAGTCCAATGTGGACGCACAGAAGCTGCGTACAGGAACCCTGACGGATTCCGACTGGGATGCAGTGGTGGAGGGCGTTGGAATCATTGGCAACGCCAAGCTGGTCATCGACGACACGCCAGGCATCTCCATCGCGGAGATGCGGTCCAAGTGCCGTAAGATGAAGCTGGAACAGGGACTGAGCATCGTGATCATCGACTATCTGCAGTTGATGAGCGGCAGCGGCAAAGGCAGCGGCGACAACCGCCAGCAGGAGATCTCCGAGATCTCCAGATCCCTAAAAGCCCTGGCCCGTGAGCTCCACGCCCCTGTGGTGGCGCTGTCCCAGCTGTCCCGCGCCTGCGAGACCAGGCAGGACCACCGCCCCATGCTGTCCGACCTGCGTGAGTCGGGAGCCATCGAGCAGGATGCCGACGTGGTAATGTTCCTTTACCGTGACGACTATTACAACAAAGATACAGAACATCCCAATGAGGCTGAGGTCATCATCGCCAAACAGCGTAACGGCCCCATCGGAACCGTAACCCTGATCTGGAAGCCGGAATTCACCAAGTTCGTGAATGCCGCAAGGCCGTCGGGGAATGAGGAATATTAGAAGAAAAGCTGTGCCGGTAATCTCTGGAGATTCAGAAATTACCGGCATATTTTAGTTTAGTACCATAGAATTTGTAAAAGATTAGGCATAATATCCATTCTCAACGCATACATTAGAATTAAGGCAGGAGTTGCCTGTTAGGTGATGCCTGAAATAACAGACACACTGTAAGATGTGAAGGAGAGAATGGCCATGGATGAAGTACATTATCTGATATCGGACGCGTCCAAAAAGGTAGATGTGGAGGCCCATGTATTAAGGTACTGGGAGGACGAGCTGGAGCTTGACATCCCAAGAAATGAGATGGGGCACCGGTATTATACGGACTTACATATCCGCTTGTTTAAACAGGTGAAAAGCCTGAAGGAGAAGGGATACCAGTTGAAGGCAATCAAACACGCTTTGAACCAGGTTCTAAAGAAGGACAAGGGTGATTCCCAGCTGTCTGATGAGATCCTGGAGCGCGATATGGGAGCAGCGCTGCTGGAATTCAAGGAGGACGGCGGGGAAGGCGGGACAAGCCTTTCACAGGTAAAGAGCAGCAGTGCAGGCACATCCATCGTATCCTCAGAGGAGAAGATGGAACAGTTCCAGCAGATCATGAACCTGATTATCGGACGGGCCCTGGAGGTCAACAACGAGAAGCTGAGCCAGGATATCAGCTATCTGGTCAATGAGAAGGTGGGCAAGGAGCTGGAATACCTGCTGCAGACCTCGGATGAAAAGGATGAAGAGCGTTTCCGCCAGCTGGACGAGACCATCCGCGCATATCAAAAAGACGGCCGCGCAGAAGCCGCTGCCGCCAAAGTGCCGTTTTTTAAGAAGAAACGGTTTGGACGCAGCGGAAAGAAGCTGCAAAATGGGAAATAGTAAAGTCTGAGAGGCACCTCACCAGTGCCTCTTTTGTTGTTTTTGGGCCCTTAATAAATTTTTAATATCTAATCCCTCCAATATATGATAAAATAGATATGATTTAGCGCGTAAATATACTGGACGATAGAAGGGTACAAAAGAACCATGGAGAAACACAGCAAATATATAACATATGCCGCCCTCTCAGCGGCATTGGCTTCAGCCCTGTTATTAAGCGGCTGCGGCAGCAAGACCGCCGGTAAGGACGGCCAGGAGGCCACCCCCAGCGAGGCGGTGATCATCCAGGCGGTACCGGAGACAATTGCGCCTCTGGGCCTTGGCGGCCAGGTACTCCCGGGACTTCAGGGGGTGGAACTCCCGGATGCAGAGCCGGCGCCGGAGTATCTGCGCATCGGCGTGCGCCATGAGATTGTGGCCAAGCTTCAGTCACGTCTGATGGATCTGGGCTTTATGGACAACGATGAGCCAAGCGATTACTTCGGAGAGATGACCCAGATGGCTGTTAAACATTTCCAGCGTCAGAACGACCTGGCCCAGGACGGGATCGTGGGCAACTCCACCTGGGATGCCATCATGTCCCCGGATGCCAAGTATTACGCGGTGTCCAACGGCGCCCAGGGAGATGATATTCTCCGAATCCAGCAGCGGCTCTACGAGCTGGGCTATCTGGCCAGCGACAGCCAGCTGACCGGTAATTTCGGCGATTCCACCGAGTCTGCCGTATTAAAACTCCAGGAGGTCAACGGACTGGAGCAGGACGGTAAAGTGGGAATGAAGACAGTAAACCTGCTCTACAGCGACGAGATCAAGGCCAACTTCCTGTCCTACGGTGAGAAGAGCGAAGTGGTGCTGGCCTGCCAGAAGCGTCTGAGGGAGCTGGGCTACCTGACTACTGAGCCTGACGGCGCATTCGGTGAGGATACTGCAATCGCGATCCGTCAGTTCCAGGCCAGAAACGATCAGGTTGTGGACGGCTACCTGGGCCCATCCACCCGTATTGCATTAAACAGTTCCGATGCGCGTGCCAACGGCCTGATGCTGGGCGAGCGCGGCGACGCGGTCACCAGGATGCAGCAGCTTTTGAGCAAACACGGCTATCTGAATTCCGGCAATGTAACCGGCTACTACGGAGAGGCCACCGAAAAGGCGGTTAAGAACTTCCAGTCCCGCAACGGCCTGACCTCGGACGGACTGGTAGGTGTTCAGACACTGACCAAGCTGTCCGGTGACAATGTGCGCAAGCCGGCGCCCAATACAGGCAATACCGGCGGCGGAAGCACGGGCGGCAGTACCACCACCAGACCCAGCGGCGGAAGTACAGGCGGAGGCACAAGCGGAGGAAGCACAGGCGGCGGAAGTACCGGCGGCACCTATACCCCGCCCAATACAGGCAATGCCAGCGGCGGCGCGGCATCCCTGATTGCTGTGGCATCGTCCAAGCTGGGAAGCCCCTATGTGTGGGGAGCTAAAGGAGCCAACTCCTTTGACTGTTCCGGATTTATCTACTGGTGCCTGAACCAGGTGGGTGTACAGCAGAGTTATCTGACCTCCTCCGGATGGAGAAATGTTGGACGATATACCAAGATCAGCAACTTTAACGACATTCAGGCCGGCGATATCGTGGTGGTAAGAGGCCATGTGGGAATCGCGGCGGGAGGCGGCACGGTTATTGATGCATCCTCCAGTAACGGAAGAGTGGTGCACAGGGGACTGACCCAGTGGTGGGCCAACAACTTTATCTGTGCATGGAGAATTTTCTAAGGGAGGAATTATGCAGACTATACTGGTATGCGATGATGACAAGCAGATTGTAGAAGCCATTGATATCTATCTCACGGGAGAGGGCTTCCAGGTGATAAAGGCATATGACGGGTATGAGGTTCTGGATTATCTGGAGAACCATGAGGCGGATCTGCTGATTGTGGATGTGATGATGCCGGGACTGGACGGAATCCGCACCACCTTAAAGGTAAGGGAGAACAGCAGCATCCCCATTATCATCCTCTCCGCCAAATCAGAGGACACGGACAAGATTCTGGGCCTGAATATTGGAGCCGATGACTACATTACCAAGCCCTTTAACCCCTTGGAGCTGGTGGCCAGAGTGAAGTCACAGCTGAGACGTTATACGCAGCTGGGCAACTTAAACCAGCAGCCTGACGGCCAGGTCTACAAGTGCGGCGGACTTCTGATCAATGATGACAACAAGGAAGTCACTGTGGATGGGGAACCCATCAAGCTGACGCCAATTGAGTACAACATCCTGCTGCTTCTGGTGAAGAACGAGGGCAAGGTGTTCTCCATTGATGAAATCTATGAGCAGATCTGGAACGAGGAGGCTATAGGGGCGGACAATACTGTGGCTGTGCACATCCGGCATATCCGGGAGAAAATTGAGATTAACCCCAGGGAACCCAAGTACCTGAAGGTGGTATGGGGCGTGGGCTATAAGATCGAAAAACAATAGGTGAGTGGATGGAAGAAGAGAGCAAACGGTATCAGCATAAAAAAATCATACTAACGATGTTCCACATCGTGTTCTTTCTGATAACGGCCGCGGGAATCAGCGCCATGTATTTAAATTCAGACTACGGCAAGGGTCTCACATGGGTTTATGACGAGGCGTATGAGGACTCTATCCAGTTCAGCACCCAGTTGGAGCGGGATATTGAGCGGATCTTTACCTATGTGGGCTACCGGGATGTGTTTGAGACGGACGGGAAGCTGGATCTGGACCGGACCATAGTGGGCATCAGCGACGGGCCCGGCCTTACAGAGGAGCTGACGCTGGATCAGATCATCCGCTATGCCAAGAAGCGGGGCTATTATCTGGATGAGAATTTCATGGTCCAGGGCGTGCCTGTGTCCATGGATGATGACGATGATGATGAGATCACTGTGGACTGGCAGACTTACAACCCCAGCTTTCTCGATGCGGAGCTGGATGATCCGCGGATGACCAGGGAGGATCTGGCATTTGACGTGCTGGATCATCTGGGCGACTACTATTCCATCTATTATAATTATATTGAGAATCAGACCAACCTGCATTTTAGAATCGCTTATCACAGCGACGATGGGGAGGAGCGCCTGTATACCAATGCGCCGGATATGACCGTCGATGATATGAAGGCTTCCGGCCGTTACCTCTACATTCCGGGCAATACCATCCGCATGGACAGCAACCTGACGGATGTGCCGGTGAATGTGGCCCCCTATCTGGAGATGTGGAACCCATTCGGCAACAACAAGTATTATATGGTGGTGTCTGTGGATACCTCCTACCCCAACCAGGACACCTATGCCACCCAGGCCGCGGAATACAGTGTGGCCAGGAATAACTTTATCATGGGAATGGCGGGCGTGGTGGTGGGTATCGTTGGCTGTATGGCAACAATCCTGCTGCTGATGATTATGTCCGGCCATGCATATGCGGCCAGCCGGAAGATCCGCCTGTACCCTGCGGATGAGACCAAGACTGAGGTGGGGATCGCCATCTGGGTGATCGGCGTGCTGGCCGGGCTGTACCTTGGCCGGATTGTGGGGAACCGGCTGATCAGCCTGTTTTTCAAGGAGAACCAGTGGGGCTACTGGATTAAGCTGCTGAAGGTGGTGGTAATCTACGCCGTCAGCATGACCTGCCTGTTTGGAATGATCCGGAGATATAAGGCCAGGACCCTGTGGGAGAACAGCTTTTTCAAGAAGGCCACGGATTCCATGCGGGACTACATGGAGAAGGCCACATTCGCCATTGGGCTGGGCTTAAGCTTTATGATGGCTGTGGCAGCTAACGGCGGGCTGATGTGGGGAATCTTCCTGCTCTGCCTGAAGAGCGGGAAGTCCCTGAGCCAGCAGATTACCATGTATGCCCTGGCGGCAGCCCTGGTGGCCCTGGATCTAAGCATTTTCCACCATATGTTTACCAAGGCGGTACAGCGGGACGTGATCGACCGGGTGATCCGCGGCATTTCCCTGGGGGACACCAGCCTTCAGGCGGATCTGGGGCAGCTGTCCGGCAAGGAGAAGAGCATGGGCGAGCATATCAACAATATCAGCAGCGGCCTGGACACTGCCCTTCAGGAGCAGGTGAAGAGCGAACGGCTGAAAGCGGATCTGATTACCAATGTGTCCCACGATATCAAGACGCCCCTCACATCCATCATCAACTATGTGGATCTGATCAAGAGGGAACATATCAAGGACCCAAAGGTCCAGGGATATCTGGAAGTTCTGGATCAGAAGTCCCAGCGCCTTAAGACCCTGACCGAGGATCTGGTGGAGGCCTCCAAGGCCAGTTCCGGCAACCTGAAGCTGGAGATTATGGACATTGATTTTGTGGAGCTGGTTCATCAGACCAACGGAGAATTTGCGGAGAAGTTTGAGCAGCGCCATTTGGAGCTGGTAGCCAACATCCCCAAGAACACGCTGCTAATCCAGGCGGACGGCAGGCGGCTGTGGCGGGTTTTGGAAAATCTTTACAATAATGCATTTAAGTACGCCATGGAGCGCAGCCGGATCTATGTGGATATGTCTCAGCAGAGCGGCCGTGTGGTATTCACTATCAAGAACATTTCTGAGAATCCGCTGAACATTTCCCCGGATGAGCTGACAGAGCGGTTTGTGCGCGGGGATGTGGCGCGCACCACTGAGGGAAGCGGCCTGGGACTGTCCATCGCCAAGAGCCTGACCCAGCTTCAGGGCGGCACCTTTGACCTTGTGATAGATGGAGATCTCTTTAAGGCAGTAATATCATTTCCCGTGAAATGGACCACCATTGATGATTATGTGGAACGGGTTCCTGAGGTGGAAGAGGAGACGGAAGCAGAAGAAATAGAATCAGAAGAAACAGAATCAGAATAATGGTGAACCGGAAGTATCACCATGTGCAATAAGTACCATGTGCAATAAGTACCCTGTAAGGCAGAAGCGGCAGATGCTGTGTATGCGCTTGCAGGGTACTTTTTTGTCGTTGAAGTTTTGGCGGCATATAGACTCACTGTTACCCTGACAGGCCTCCCTCAGCCAGAAATTCCAGCTTCTCAAGGGAGGTGACCACAATGTAGCGGTCCCGCCTGACCAGGTATCCGTTCTCTGCCATCCAGGCAAACAGGTTGCTGACAGTGACGCGGCTGGCATTGATCATGCTGGCCACGTCCGAGTGGGTAAAATGTATGTCGATGCGGCACCCATGGTCCTCCTGAACACCGTACTGCTTGCACAGGTTCAATAGCAGCCTGGCGGTGCGCTCCACGGACTGGGAAAAGCTCAGCTCCAGAATCTGGTTGCGGAATACAATGTTCTTGCGGAACACGGTGTTGAAGATTCTCATATTGATGTCCCAGTTTTCCTTGATGGCCCGGATCATCTCGCCGGCCGCCACGCTGTAGACATAGGTGTCCACAATGGCCAGGGCGGAAGATGTGTGGGGCAGCCCCATGATGCAGGCGATCTCCCCGCAGCAGCAGCCGGACTCGGCTATATACAGCTGCTTTTCAGCCCCGTTTACGCTGAAGGAGGTGATTCTGACACGGCCTGATTTCACGATGTAGGTAAATGAGGCCGGGTCATCCTGGTGGAACAGAAATGATTTTTTCTTATACAGCACAGGCTTTATATCCCTGATAAGCGGTTCCCAGCAAGTCAGATTGTAGCTGATCCACGGTGAAGTCTCACTTACCCAAAATTCATCCATATAATACCCCCTTGGCAATAATTAGTATTGATCCACCTGATATTATAGTATTGATTGGTAAAAAAGTAAATAAATGTGCAAAGTTGTAAAGCATTTTACAGTTTTTGGCGTTCAAACCCATTATGATGAGTAGAGAAATTAAGACTAGGAGGATTCAATTATGAGTTACGATTGGGAGAAACTGAGAAAAGAAGAATGGCCGGTACTGGAGACAATGACATTCCTGGATGCAGCCTGTGTCAGCTTTGCGCCCCAGAGGGCGGTCAACGCGGTGAAGGCATTTGCCGACATGACGGCAAGGCAGGATGAGGCCAATTCCAGCGCCCACCACATTGCCATGGACGCCATGCGCCACAAGGCATACGTGGAGGCCCAGAAGCTGCTGAACGCTGACCCTGAGGAGATCGCCCTGATTGAGAGCACCTCCCATGGCCTGAACATTGCGGCCCAAGGCATCCCGCTGGAGGACGGCGACAACATCATCACAACCAACCTGGAATTCATTCAGGTGGCGCTTCCATGGTGTGTTATGAGAAAAGAGAAGGACTTCGAGATCCGTGTATGCAAGACAGAGGACAACCGATTTACTGCCAGGGATTTTGCAGCCCTTGCAGATGAGAGGACCAGGCTCATTGTCATGTCCACCCTGGAGTGGTGCAATGGCTGGCAGACCGATTTAAAGGAGCTGGGAGATTTCTGTAAAGAAAAGGGGATTATGCTGGTAGTTGACGCGGTACAGCAGCTGGGCGTAACCAGAATTGACACCAAGGCATGCCATATTGATATTCTGGCCGCAGGCGGCCACAAGTGGCTGAACTCCCCCTACGGCACCGGCGTGCTCTATATCAATAAGGAGACCCTGCCAAAGATCAAGCAGTCCTACGCCGGGTACTTAAACACCACGGTGCCGGAGGGCGGCTGGGGCGCATACTGGGAGAATCCGTCTGCCCCATCGGTCAATGACTGGACATTTGACGAGACTGCCAGGAAGTTTGAGATCGGCGGAACCTCCAACTACACAGGGGCCATCACTCTGGGCGAGTCTCTGGGGCTGGTCAATGAGATCGGCATCGGGAATATCGAAGCCAGGGTGCGCGAGATCGCTTCCTACTGCATGGACAGGATCGAGGAGATCGGAGGAACCGTGATCACCCACAGAGATCCCGGACATTTCGGCGGAATTGTCATTGCCCGCCTCTATGATGATCTGGACACGGACCGTGAGATCTTAAAGAAGCTTCATGCAAGAAAGATCTTTATTGCGCAGAGATTCACTGACTTTATCGGAGGCTTCCGTATCTCCTGCCAGTATTTCAACAATCAGAAGGACATTGATACCATGATTGAGGGAATGAAGGATATAATCAGGGAGATCGGCCGGGAGCCGGATTACCGCAGATAAACGGAACGCGCTTTTATATGAGAAGGTATTAAGGAGGGTTTCTATGCTAAGTTTTGACTTTATCCAGTGTGCGGTTGTAATATTAGCGCTTTTTGTAGTTGGTGAGATTGTCTCAACCAAGACAAAGGCATTTATTCCATCTGTTTTCGTGGTGGCGGTGCTGTTCCTGCTGGGGTTCTGGAGCGGCGTCATCCCCAAGGATATCATCGATGTATCCGGTTTCTCGGCAATCGGAATTGCCTCCATGCTGGTGATCGTGGTACATATGGGAACCATGCTGTCACCCAAAGATCTGATTGAAAACTGGAAGACAGTGGTGATATCTCTGTCCAGTCTGGCGGGCCTGGTGGGGCTGCTTCTCTTAATCGGCAGCAGGCTTTTTGACTGGAACACGGTTGTGGTGTCCATCCCGCCTCTGGCAGGCGGAATGACCGCAGCCATTATCATGCAGAACGGCGCGGCCCAGCTGGGGCTGGAAACCCTGGCCGTGCTGGCAATCGTGGTGTATGTAGTCCAGGGCTTTGTGGGATATCCGCTGACCACCATTATGCTGAAACGGGAGGCCAAACGGCTGATGAAGCAGTTTCCCGAAGATCAGGCCAGGTGGACGGCCTCCAAGGCAGGCGGCGGGGCGGGGGACGCGAAGCAGAAGAAACGTCTGATTCCCCAGGTGCCGGGAAAATACCGTTCTATCTATATGGCTCTGCTGGTGGTATTCTTTACAGTATGGATTTCCGCAAGGCTAGAGAAGCTCACCGGCGGGACCGTGTCCAGATATGTGTTCTGTCTGGTGCTGGGCGTCGTGTTCTCCCAGATCGGTTTCCTGGAGAAAAACTGCCTGAATGATACACAGAGCTATGGCATGTTCCAGACCACGGCCATGGCCATGGTGTTCGCTGGACTGTCCTCCGCCACGCCGGAGATGTTTAAAATGATCATCGGCCCGCTGACAGGCATTCTGATCATCGGCGTGTCCGGTCTCTTCCTGCTGGCTGTTATTGCAGGTAAGATCCTGAAGTTTTCCTGGGAAATGTCCTTTGCCGTGGCGCTCAACGCCCTCTACGGCTTCCCGCCCAATATGATTATCACCACTGAGGTGATCAACAGCGTGACAGATGACGCGCAGATCAAGGAGTACCTGACAGACCATATCATGTCAAAAATGCTGATCGGCGGTTTCACCAGCGTAACGGTGACCTCCACCCTGCTGGCGGGCTTCTTCATCAACCTGCTTCGGTAACCTGTGAACAGACAACCAGAGAGGAATGCTTATGATTGAAAATGTTGTAAAGCTGGCAGAGTCAACGGAGGCGGAGGTCATCGGTTACAGAAGGAAGCTTCACCGCATCCCTGAGATCTCCTATGAGCTGCCCAGGACGGCGGCATATGTGGAACAGAAGCTGAGATCCTTCGGAATCCGGAACATCAGGACAGGAATCTGCGGATACGGCATCACCGCTGACATCCAGGGCGTCCGGCCCGGTAAAATGATTGCCCTGCGTGCAGATATGGACGCGCTGCCTGTGACGGAGAATACAGGCTGCGGATTTACCTCCTCCCATCCGGGGAAAATGCACGCCTGCGGCCATGACGGCCACACCGCCATGCTGCTGGGTGCCGCTAAGCTGTTGAAGGAGCACAGCAATGAGTTTGACGGAACGGTCCGCCTGATCTTCCAGCCTGCTGAGGAGGGACCGCCTCCGGGAGGCTCCGCGGCTCTGATCGGCCAGGGCGTGCTGGAGGGGGTCCAGGCCATATACGCCATCCACCTGCAGCCCCTGGAACCCACGGGCACTATTGCCTTTAACATGTCCACCGCCATGAGTGCCCTGGACTGCTTCACCATTGAGCTGACCGGCAAGGGGGGCCATGGCTCCATGCCTCAGAAATCAGTGGATGCCATTACCTTAAGCGCCCAGGTCATCAACAATATCCAGTACATTATCTCCAGGCAGTCTGATCCTTTGGAGCCGCTGGTACTTACTATCGGCACCATTGAGGGAGGTTTTTTGTGGAACATTATTGCTGAGACGGTGAAGATGACCGGAACCATGCGCTCCTACAGCCAGGAAGTGAGGAAGAAGGCGTTGGAGGACCTGGAACGGGTGATCAAAAGCGCCTGTGACGGGGTGGGCGCCACCTACAAGCTGGTCAATGAGCCGGCGGTGAATCCGCTGATCAACCACTACTGCGCCTCCCAGCTGTTAAAGGAGATGCTGGAGGAGACCATTGGGACAGAGCGGGTGAAGATTATGCGCCAGCCATCCACCGCCTCCGAGGATTTCTCCAACTACCTGTTCAAGGTGCCGGGAACCTTCATGTGGCTGGGCTGCTCCTCCGGGGAGGACACCAGCTTCCCCCTGCACCATCCCAGCTTTGCCATGGATGAGAAGGCCCTAAAGACCGGGGTTGCGGTCCATCTGGCAATTGTCAACAAGTACCTGAATACGGATGCCAGACTGTACTATGATATTTAACGGATCAGCCCCAACTGTATCGAGAGCGCAACGATGAACCGCACGCTTTGCGGGCGCTTCACCGCGCACAATGAAAAAGCCGCTGCATTGCTGAGTTTACTCAGCGCTGCAGCGGCCTTTTGCGGGCAGTGAATGGCTTCACTGCCGGATTACCGTAAAATGTTTACTGATAGGGGAATACGTTTACCCATTTCTCCAACAATTCCTTCTCTTCCGGGCGGTTCTTGGACAGCTGGGCAGCGGCCACGATGGGCAGCCATCCCTGGACATAGCGTTTGTCTGTGTCGGTTTTCTCACAGAACATATCCATGTACATTTCAGCCTTCTTGGGGTCCTTTAAGCTCAGAAGCAGATAGGTTCTGGCAACATCGGCGCTGGCATTGCCCTGGGATGCGTGTACCCAGTCAATGACCACCATGGTGCCGTCTTCCTGGATAATGATGTTGGATGGATCGAAGTCTCCATGGCAGAGCTTAGTATGTTTTGGCATGCCGTCCAGTCTGGTCAGCAGTTCGTAGCGGGAATTCTCATCCAGCTGCACTTCTTCCTTCAGGGCACGGATCGTCTTTTCTTTCAGCTTGTTCAACAGGGGGCAGGCCTTGGAATGAATCTCAATCTGCAGGTCAACCATCTGCTCCATGTATTCCTGAAGCTTGTCAGGATTCTCATCCATCAGCTGCTGAAGAGTCTTACCCTCGATAAACTCTTTGGTGATAGACCATTTTCCATCAACTACGGAAACACCTAAAATCTTCGACACGTGAAGGCCGGGCAGATCTTCGATGCGGGCAGTGCACAGGGCTTCGTTGAGAACCTCAGCCTTTGGGAATCCTTCACAGAACTCTTTGATGGCAAGGTTGCCGTCGCGGTAAACGCATTTTGTTTCGCTACTGGAAATTAATTGTTTTGCCATAACTTAGTCTCCTTCCAAACATTATAAACGGTAGTGATGAGGCGCTCCGCCACATCGTTTTTATTCTACTACAACAAGTCAAAAAAGTACATACCTTTTTGATAAAAATTTAACATTCTTTTTGGCTTTATCTAACTAAAAACGGAAGATTGCAGTCCCATAACCTGGAAGCGGATAAGCGAAGGAATAGGGCTGTCCGTCGCATTCATCCAGGGAAGATGAGTAAGATTGGGACTCTGCGGCCTTGTAGGCGCCGTGGTCACTGTCCAGCAGCAGGGTGTATCTCCCTTTCTTCGGAACACCTACCCTGTAGTCAGGTCGTTCTATGGGTGTGAAATTTATAACAAACAATAAGCTTTTCTTGTCGGTTTCGTCCCGTCTCACGAAGCTGAAAATGCTGCGCTCGCCGTCATTGGCATTGATCCACATGAAGCCTTCCCAGTTGTTATCCAGTTTGTAGAGGGCCGGATAACGGCGGTAGATGTGAAGCAGGCCGCTGACGTACTTCTGCAGATCCTTGTGCTCCTCCTCATCGGTGAGGTACCAGTCCAGGGCAACCTTCTCATCCCACTCATGGAGCTGGCCGAAGTCCTGGCCCATGAACAGCAGCTTCTTGCCCGGGTGTCCCATCATGAAGGCGTAACCAGCCTTTAAGTTGGCGAATTTGGCGCTGCCAAGTCCGGGCATCTTATTGATCATGGAACATTTTAAGTGAACCACCTCATCGTGGGAGAGAACCAGAATAAAGTTCTCGCTGGTGAAATAGGTGAGGCCAAAGGTCATGCGGTTGTGGTTGTATTTGCGGAAATACGGGTCCAGCTTCATGTATTCCAGGAAGTCGTGCATCCAGCCCATGTTCCACTTGAAGGCAAAGCCCAGGCCGCCCTCCTCCGGATGGGAGGTGACCCCGGGCCAGGTGGTCGATTCCTCGGCGATCATGATGGCGCCGCTGTTGCGTCCCTGAAGCACGGTGTTTAAGTGCTTGAAGAACTCAATGGCTTCCAGATTCTGGTTGCCGCCGTCTTTGTTGGGAATCCACTGGCCGTCATTTCTGCCGTAGTCCAGATACAGCATGGAGGCAACTGCGTCAACCCGCAGGCCGTCCACGTGGAATTTCTCCACCCAGTAGGTGGCGTTGCTGATCAGGAAGTCCTTTACCTCATTTTTGCCATAGTCAAATACCTTGGTCCCCCAGTCCGGATGTTCGCCCTTGCGGGGATCAGCGTACTCGTACAGGGGCTGCCCGTCAAAGTCGGCCAGACCGTGGGCGTCCTTGGGGAAATGGGCCGGAACCCAGTCCAGGATCACGCCGATGCCGTGGCGGTGCAGGTAGTTGACGAAATACATGAAGTCCGTGGGCGAGCCGTAGCGCGAGGTGGGGGCAAAATACCCCGTGACCTGATAACCCCAGGAGCCGTCATAGGGGTGTTCCGCGATTCCCATAAGCTCCACATGGGTGTAGCCCATCTCCTTCACGTAGGCCGTCAGCTCGTGGGCCGCCTCAGCATATGTATAGAAGCCCTCCCTTTCCTCACTGTTCTTCCTGCGCCAGGAGCCAATGTGCACCTCGTAAATGCTCATGGGCCCGGACTGAGGCTGGGATGTGCTGCGCGCTTCCATCCATGCGGTATCAGTCCACTTGTAATGATCGATATCTGCTGTGACGGAGGCAGTTCCCGGGCGGTACTCTGCGCTGAACGCGTATGGGTCCGCCTTGAACAAAATTCTGCCGCTGTCCGTGGTGATGGCGAACTTGTACAGTTCCCCCTTTTTCATACCGGGATTAAAGCATTCCCAGATTCCGGAGTCCGCCAGCGGCAGCATGGGCGTCAGCTCCGGATTCCAGCCGTTAAAGTCGCCAACCAGATGAACTTCTCTGGCGTGGGGAGCCCATACGGCGAAATAGTATCCATCCTGTCCCTTGTAGGTGCGCGGGTGCGCGCCCAGCTTGTCAAAGATCTCATAATGGGTACCCGCGCCGAACAAGTAGCGGTCCAACTCTGAGATAAAGCCGGTCTGGGATGGCTTGGATTTTCTGGCAGCGCGGGATTTTGCCGGGCCGCCGGGGCGGGTGGTATCATTTGCCCCTTCTTTTTTTCTTGCCATAAGATTAGTCCCCCTTGATTTTTAAAACCGCACCCCAGTTTCCTTTCAGGGTGAGGTTGATTTTCCCGTTTTCCACGGGTACAGGCGTACCGTTTTCTTCCAGAAGGTCCACTGCCTGGGAAGCGCTCATGGGTACTGGAATGGAAATGGAAGCCGGGTTATCATCATTGTTTAACGCTGTGATCACCAGTGAGCCGCCGGCCCACCTGGCAAATGCGTACTGGCGGTTGGTCAGCAGCAGCTCCTGATAGCGCCCGCCGTGGAACTCCTGGTTCTGGCTGTGGATCTGCCCCAGCCTGGCTATGAGATCAGTGAGTTCACAGTGAAGCGTCTCTTCCTGGTCCATGGAGATGGCGGGCCGCAGGGCCTCGTCGCTGGTACTGGTGCGCGATCCCCTGACCGCCCACTCGCCGCCGTAGTAGATGGAGGGAATGCCGGGCAGTGTGAACAGGCACATATATATTGGGGCCAGATGCTGTTCCAGCTTCAGCTTGCTGGCGATGCGGTCCTCATCGTGGTTGTCCACGAAGGTGTAGAGCTGGCCTCCGATGGCTTCCAGACGGCGGACATTGTGGGCAATCTCAAAGAAATTATGGTCATTAAAGCCTGAGTACAGGCTCTTGTGAAGCTCATAGTTGGTGACGGAGTGGAGCATATCCTGGTTCACCCAGCGGCCGTAATCCCCGTGGATCACCTCGCCCATGAGCCAGAAATCCTCCTTCATGGAGGAAGTCTCCCTGCGCAGTTCCGTCATAAAATTAAAGTCCAGCACATTGGCGCAGTCCAGACGGATTCCATCGATGTCAAAGGTCTCCACCCAAAAGCGTACCACGTCAAAAAGGTACCCGCGCACCGCAGGATTAAAGAGGTTTAGAAAGGACAGCTCGAAATGCCCCTGCCATGCATCATAGCCAAAGGGGTCGCCCAGCGGGCTCTGCCAGTCAAAGTTAACGCCCTTGTACCAGTCCTTGTATGGGGAATCCCAGCGCTTTTCGCAGATGTCCTTAAATGCGAAGAATTCCCGCCCGGTGTGGTTGAATACACCGTCCACCACCACGCGGATGCCGTGTTCATGGCAGCTGTCCACAAATGTCCGGAAGTCCTCATTGTCCCCCAGACGGCGGTCCACAAGCTTGTAGTCCCTGGTGTCGTAGCCGTGGGATGTGGACTCGAACAATGGACCTATGTAGACGGCATTGCAGCCCAGGCCGGATATATGTGGAATCCAGCGGTCCAATTCCTGAAAACGGTGGATTACATCCTGCCCGTCATTGTGTTTGGGGGCTCCCGTCATCCCCAGGGGATACATGTGGTAAAACACTCCCCGCTGATACCAAGCTGTCATATTGTTGTCCTCGCATTCTGTTAATTTCATGTTTTATGGGTGAGTCAGGTGGTCTCAGATCGTTACTGTTCACTCCGTTCTCAATAACACGCACCGCGTTGCACAGAAACGGCAGAAAACGCCGTTTCGCGCAGCGGCCCTCGGGTGTTCTGTGACTTCCGCTGTGCTCCACTCACAAAAAACACCTCGCGGGATATCACCTGTGAACAGTAACATCAGATCTCCTGGCTCTTAAACTTTCTGAGCAAAAACTGGTAACGCAGCTGGGCCGCGTTCAGCTCATAAATGTAGCAGTCCACCAGCATGGGGTCCACCACCTCCTCAAAATGGTTCCTGGCGGTGTCAATGGCCCATCTGCTCCGCTCGATCTCCGCCCGCAGAAACCGGTTGTCCGCTGCTTCCGCCGCGCGGGTTGCAGCCGCTTCTTTTCTTGCTCTCAGCACATTTCTCATTATTTCATCTCCCAGATATTGATAGAATTAGTATATCTGGAAAATGGAATCTTATGCATTCTGTGCATTTTCAAATATGTTCTAATAAAGAAATTCACCCAGCCGGTAGCCCAGCTCCATTAAAATGCGGTTGGATTCCCGCAGGGTCAGATAATAGTAGTTGGCCGTGCCCTCCTGACGCACATCCACAAGCCCCGCTTCCTTTAATATCTTCAGATGATGTGAGATGGCCGGCCGTGACAAGCTGGTCCGCCGGGTAATCTCATTGACATTCAGGGCGTGGTTCTCAAAATGAATGCTGCCATGAGGATCAGCGCTGCTGCACGATTCCTCAGTCAAAACCTCGATGATGGAGAGGCGCATCTCATCGCCAAGTGCCATGAACAGCGGCATACAGCGGTGAAATTGTTCCTGCAGTTTCTCAGGTGTGGTCATGTGCGTTCTCCTTATTCAGTGGATTGGGTTGGTATAGTGAAACGTATTGGTTTAAATTTTTCGACCAACTTTAGTTTACCATTTTACAGAGGCAGCGTCAAGATGTATCGTCATATTTAATAAATGAAAGTTGACTTTTCGACAAAGTTGGGTCATAATATACAAATATCATATCAGGTGCGCAGAGGCGCATTTCTAAATGTTGTTTCATGCCGATTATCCGGCAACGTTTCCAAATCTTGTAAAACTGATTGAGTAAAGGAGGGGGATTTTATGATTTATAGCAGGAGTGATTTATTTCTGCTGCCATTTTTGGCCGGAGCCCTTTGGTATGACTGGAGGGAGAAACGGATTCCTAACTGGATTACTGGGCTGGGGTTGGCTGTAGGGCTGGCTGTGGCTGTGGCAGAGGGATTCGTTGTGGGAGGCGGTGGTGTGGGAAGTGCATGCCCGGGAGGTGTGGGCGGCGCTGTACTGGCGCTGGGGCTAGGGCTTATGCGGGTATCCGTCACAGTGCTACTGACCGGGGGACTGTACGCCCTGCGGATGGTTGGCGCTGGGGATATCAAGCTGATGGCAATGATTGTGGGATGTCTGGGATTTTGGCGCGGAGGCGCCGGAATCCTGGCCGGATTATGCCTTGGGGCCGTCTGGTCTCTGGGTAAGCTGTTGAAGTCCGGCACCTTGATCCGCAGGTTGCGGTATTTTGCTGATTACATTTGGCGGTATGCTGAGACTGGACGGGCAGCGCCTTATTATAGGAAAGGGGAGGATGGGGAGGAGATTGTCATCTCTTTGGGAGCTTGTATTGCGGTGGGGTGCGGAATCGTGGTGTTGTTGTGGAGGTAATTCGGAACTGGGGATTTAAAGAAGTATAGCTCAATATTAAATGGGAAAAGAGATGAATTCCTTCCACTTTATCTGCTATAATCATATGGAATTATCAGCAAAATAATCAGAGGGGGATACATAGTGGAGGAAAAACGGGAACAGGTAAACTTTTTAGGCGCAAGGCACAGTGACGCCACCAGCGATGTGCCGCCTCATGCCCATGGGTTTTATGAACTTAATTTTATGACCAGGGGCAATACCAGAATGAAGCTGAACGAGAAGGTGATTGAGTATGACTCCTATGACTTTGTGCTGATCCCGCCGGATATCAGGCATATTCTGTATGAGTCGGATTATGACCTGTTTGACAATTATGTGATCTGGTTTGAACTGGCTGACAGGAAGATTCTGATGGAGAACCAGGTGATCAAGCTCCACGACTATGGCGGGGAGGTGCAGTTTCTGTGCGCCAAGATCTATCAGACCTATATAAAGACGGGGATGGCGGATGCCGGGCTCTTAAATATTTACCTGGAAGCAGTGCTGTGGCATATGAAAAAGGGTCTGATCCTGGTCACGGACCAGGCGTACAGGGGGGATGAGGACATGGTGGACGAGGCCATCAAGTTTATCAATGTAAACATTACCAATGCCCGCATTTCCGTGGAAATGATCGCCAGGAAGCTGAATGTGTCTGAAGAGCATTTCTCCAGAATGTTTAAGAAGAAAATCGGAATTCCCCCGGTGAAGTACATCAATGAAGTAAAAATCGCTGAGGCCAAGCGGATGCTGGCCAAGACCAGCACGCCAATCAAGGAGATTGCGCAACAGTTGTATTATTCGGATCAATTCTATTTTTCACAGCAATTTAAACGGATCACCGGCTATTCTCCCAGTGAGTACAGAGAAAGCGCTCTTTATTGATCAAAAAAATACATGCTTCTGTTCGATTGTTCTATGTTCATTTAAACACCGAGCCGTTATAATCAAATCAGAAAATACATATAAAAAATGTTCGTATACGAGATAAATATGTGTATTATGACGAAAAACAAGGCTATAAACCTGGAATTGCTTCTGATCTATGTGAGAAACAGGGCGGGGGAATTCCGGCAAGGTGGAGAAAATGAAAATTGTAGATGTAAAATTTTACCCAATCAAAGTGCGCAACAATGCCAGGGGCGGGGTGTACTGGTTTCTGCTGAAGCTGACCACGGACTCCCATGTGGATGGGTGGGGCGAGGTGATCTGGAATGCCTATGACCCGGGGACCCTGCGCTCAATGATCCAGGATATTGCGGAGAATTACATACTGGGGGAGAGTCCTTTTGCCATTGAGAAGATCTTTGGGAAGATCTTTGCAAAGCACTGCAAGATGCACACGGACCTGTCCACCATGGGAATTATCAGCGGGTTTGAAATCGCCTGCTGGGACATCATCGGTAAGGAGACAGGACAGCCGGTCTATAACCTGCTGGGGGGCATGGTCAATGAACGGATACGCACCTACACCTATTTGTACGAGAAGGAGGACAGGATCTTCTGTGAGGATTTCTGGCAGCTGCCCGGTGAGTGCGCCAAGAGGGCCAGGGAGTATGTGGACATGGGTTTTACCGCGGTAAAGCTGGACCCGCTGGCCCCCTATCTGGACAGCTACGCGGTGCACATGCCGTCCAGGGAGTCCCTGATCCGGGCAGAACGGACCATAGCCGGTATCCGGGAGGCGGTGGGACCTGAGTGTGACATCATTATCGGCACCCACGGACAGTTTGGCGCGGCGGGCGCCATCCGGGTGGCTAAATGCCTGGAAAAGTTTGATCCTCTATGGTTTGAGGAACCCACGCCGCCGGAGAATTTCCCAGTGCTTAAGAAGGTGTCTGAGGCCACTACGATTCCCATTGCCACTGGGGAACGCCTGTCCACCAAGTATGAGTTTGCGCCGCTGCTGGAGCAGAAAAGCTGCGATATATTCCAGATTGACCTAGCGGGGGTGGGCGGAATCCTGGAAGCTAAGAAGATCGCAGCCATGTGCGAGGCATGGCATACCCAGATTACCACCCACTTCTGGGCAGGGCCTGTGAACTTCGCGGCCCAGCTGCAGATCGATGCCTGCAGCCCCAATTTTCTGATCCAGGAAGCGATTGAGACAATGGGCAGCTTCGGGGGATTTGACAAGATAATGAGAAAGCCTTTTATATGGGAGGATGGATATATCCTGATGTCCCGGGAACCTGGACTGGGGCTGGATCTGGATGAGGAGAAGATCAGAAGTCTTGTGATTGAGGATTACGATGAACAGAATATATTAATTTAACAAAATAAGCGAGGATTCCCCCGCCTACAGATGGAGGGAGGAATCGCCAAAAACAAGCATAGCGGCAGTGGCGGGTATATATCCCCCACTGACATGAGGCAACACTATTCGGCGCCGGATAAAAGGCAGCAACGCTGCCGTGTCATTATGGCGATATATGGGTTCATTATGTGGATTGAAATATAAGCAAAGGGGAGGTTGTACAAATGAAGAAACGACTGATAGCATGTGTGTTGGCCGGAACAATGATTTTATCCATGGCGGGCTGCGGGGGCGGTGCACCGAAGGCGGACAGCGCAGACCAAGGCAGCGGGCAGAGCAGCGCGGCGGACGCAGAAGATCCCAAGTCAGGGAGTTCCAAATCAGGGAATTCCAAAGCCGAGGGGGAGAGAAGGGTGGTCACCATCTGGTATGACGGCACGGAGGAGGAGTCTGTGAAGAAGCTGGAACCGGAGTTTGAGGCCCTCCATCCGGACATTGACCTTCAGTTTGAGATTGTGCCCTACAGCGACCTGTCAACCAAGGAGATGGTGGCCTGCCAGTCCTCAGTAGGCCCGGACGTAATGTGGCAGAGCTATGCCTGGACCAACAGCTTTGCCAAGATGGGGCTGCTCACTTCCTACAGCAGCTACCTGGAGAACTCCAGCATTGATCTGGAGAACGATTTTGATCCGGTGGCCCTGGAGCTGGGCACAGTGGACGGTCAGATCTATGGACTTCCCTGGAGTATGGAGGCAATGTGCCTGGTGTATAACAAGGACATGTTCAGGGAAGCCGGCCTGGACCCTGATCAGCCTCCTAAAGACTGGGAGGAGCTGGTGGAATATGCCCGGAAGCTGACTGTGGACAAAGATGGGGACGGCACAGTGGATCAGTATGGATACGGCCTTGTGGGTAATCTGACCGGCAACACCTGGTTCCGTTTTGTACCGGAGCTGTGGAGTGCAGGCGGTGAGGTGGCCAATGGGGATATGACTGCGGGAACGCTGAACTCTCCCCAGGCCATTGAAGCCATGACCCATTATACGGAGCTTCTGACTAAACATCACGTGGCCCCTGAAGGCTCTGTGAACAACGGGGCGGCAGAGGTGCGCACCCTGTTCAATAACAAAAATGTGGCCATGTATGTGGACGGCCAGCCCGCGGTGAAGAATATCCAGAAGGATGCTCCGGACATTGATGTGGGCGTTGCCCTGTGGCCGGGAAAAGAGGGCACCCTGAATGCAGGGCTTGGCGGATACTATATTGCCACCCCCAAGAATGCGGCCAATCCTGAAGACGCGTGGGTATTTATCGAATATTTCCTGTCCAAGGAAGTCCAGGAGTATTTCCCTGTGTCCTTCCCCGCCAACTTAAAGGCCAGGGATACGGACCGGTTTGACGATGAGATCTCCCGGACCTTTGCAGAGCAGCTGACGCACACCAGGAATTTCCAGCCTTTGCCGGATACTCCCGGCGCCCAGCAGATCATTCTGGATGCCGTCCAGTCGGTATTGACCGGCATGTCCACGCCTGAGGAGGCGTTAAATGAGGCCAATGAGGCTCTGAACCAGACATTACAGTAACTGTCTCAACGGTTTCTCCGGCACACATCCATGTGCCGGAGAAACTTATATACAGGGGAATCAAGGGGAAATGCAATGGAGAGAGTTAAGAGAAGAAAGAATCAGGAGCATCCGCTGTTTTATCTGCTGCCAACATTTTCCATATTATGCCTGTTGGTGGCGTATCCGTTGGTCAATAACCTGATCAACAGTTTTTCCCAGGGGGGAATCTTCCCCACCATGAAGAATTACCAGAAGCTGCTGGGGGACCGGTACTTCCGGTCGGATCTAAAGAACACCTTCCAGTGGCTTTTGTATACCGTGCCCTTTGAGATGGTATTCGGGCTGCTGATCGCCATCCTTTTAAATACCAAGATTCGAATGAAGAAGCTGTTCCGCACTATTTTCATTGTACCCTGGGTGATTCCGTCGGTGGTGGTATGCATTATCTGGAAATGGATCTACAATGCGGATTACGGCATTTTGAACTACATTTTACAGGCTTTGGGGCTGATTAAGCAGAATCAGCTGTGGGTAGCTGATCCCAATCAGGTGCTGAAATGCATTGCCGTGGTGTATGTCTGGAAAATCGCGCCTTTTGTGATGATCATGTACCTCAGCGGCCTTCAGTCCATCTCCGAGGATATCTACGAGAGCGCCAGGCTGGATGGGGCTAACTGGCTTCAGCAGGTGGGATATATCACACTGCCCATGCTGTTCCCTGTGATGCGGTCTGTGATTTTGGTTTCGGTAATCTGGTCTCTCAACTCCTTTGTGTATGTCTACAGCATTTCCGGAGGGGGTCCGGCCAGGGTGTCGGAGATTGTGCAGATATTTATCTACAAGACAGGTATTGAGCAGTATAACTTTGAGTATTCCGCAGCTGCGGCCAACATTTTCCTGGTGATCGTGATGGTGATTGCATTTGTGTATATCTCCATGACCGAGAAGAAGGAAAACGAGATGACGTAGGGGAAAGGCGGCGAACGATATGAGATCGGTTAAGAAAAATATAATCTATGTAATACTGTCCCTTTTGGGCGTTATCATGATATTTCCCTTTTTCTGGATGATATCCTGCGCCTTCCGCAGGCCTGGAGAGCTGCTGACCTCCCCGCCCATGCTGCTGCCGGGAAGTCCCACTGCGGGCAGCTTTATCCATGTGCTGATGGAGACGGAGGTGCCGCGGTACTTTATGAATTCGCTGATAATCGCAGGGCTTGCTACTGCCCTGTGCATCTGTGTGGCGATTCCAGCGGCCTATTCCTTTGCACGGCATAATTACCGGGGTAAGAATTTTGTGATGATCTGTATTCTGCTCTGCAATATGATTCCACAGGCCTCCACCCTGGTGCCTCTGTACCGGGCCATGGACAAGCTGCAGCTTATTGACACCTACGTGGGGATTGCATTTACGCATCTGCTGTGCATGCTTCCCTTCTCCATTATCATGATGAAGGGCTTTATCAGGACCATTCCGGTGACTCTGGAGGAGGCGGCCATGATCGATGGCTGCACGCGGCTCCAGGCAATATTCAGGATCATTGTACCGGTGTGCTCCTCCGGCATTTTTGCTACGGCTATGTACGCATTTATGATCTCCTGGGAAGAGTTTTTGTATGCAATGACCTTTTCTACCAGCAGCAGGGCCAGAACCATATCCATTGGCTTAAAGATGTTTTCGACGGAGTTTAAGGTGGATTGGTCCTCCATCCTGGCGGCGGCCACTCTGATGACACTGCCCATACTGCTGTTGTTTTTTATGATTCAGGATACATTTATAAAGGGCGCTACCAATGGGGCGCTGAAAGAGTAGAGGAGAGGCCAGACAATGGACAGAAAAGTGAGATGGGGCGTTCTGGGATATGCCGGGATTGCCAGAAATCATGTGATACCCGCCATGGTAAATGCTGAGAATGGGGAGGCCTTCGCCATTGCCAGCAGAAGCCGGGACAAGCTGAAAGAGGCCCTGGAGCGGTTCGGCTTCCGGAAGGTCTATGAGAGCTATGACAAGCTGCTGGAGGACCCTGAGATTGACGCGGTCTACATACCCCTGCCCAACGCCCTCCACAAGGAGTGGGCCATGAAGGCAGCCGGCCACGGGAAACACGTGCTCTGCGAGAAGCCTCTGGCCCTGACCGGGGCGGACTGCAGGGAACTGGCGGAGGTGTTCCGGCAGAACCGGGTGAAGCTGATGGAGGCCTTTATGTACAGGTTCCTGCCGGGGACTGTAAAGCTCCGTGAAATCCTGGATTCCGGGGCCATCGGCCAGATCCGCCACATCTATTCATCCCACCGCTTTCACCTGGAAAATGACGGGGACGTGCGCGTCAGCCGGGAGCTGGGAGGCGGCTGCCTGCGGGACGTGGGCTGCTATCCTGTGAATCTGGTGGGCTGGCTTCTGGACAGCTGTCCGGAGTCTGTCTCAGCCCAGAAAACGATGTTTCAGGGTGTGGACCATGCGCTGACCGCCTGCCTGAAATACAAGGATGGGGTTATGGCCAATATCAGCTGCGGTTTTGACGGCTGTTCGGTGATGGTGACGGAGATTAACGGGACAAAGGGCAGCATCCTCATGAGAAATACCTTTATTGATTCAGAGTCGCCTATTCTGCTGTTTGACGCTGAGGGCGGGATGCGGGAGATTCCCGTGGAGACAAGCCAGTGCTACCGGCTGGAGGTGGAACGGTTTTCCGCTGCTGTGCTGGAGGACAGGGACATGCCGCTGGGTCTGGAAGAGTCGGAGAGAAACTGCCGTCTGATGGAAGAGATTCTGAGAGCAGCGGAGGCAGGAGGCGCGAGGTGACAGGAGAGAGAGTACCCGGTTATGGGGAAATGTTCCGTTTCGGAATCATGGGCGCCGGCGGAATCGCCGCCAAATTCTGCGGTGCTGTGAAGCTGGTGCAGGGAGTGGAGACAGCGGCTGTGGCCAGCAAGGATCTGGGGCGGGCAAGGCGGTTCGCGGCGGAAAACGGCGTGGAGCATTATTACGGAAATTATGAGGAGATGCTGGAACATGAGGATCTGGATGCTGTATACATAGCAACCACCAACAATTTTCACTTTGAAAATGTGATGCTCTGCCTTTTCCACCGCGTGCCGGTGTTATGCGAGAAGATCATGTTTGTGTCTGTGAAGGAAGCGGAAGAAGCAATGCGGTGTGCGGCCGAGAACCGTGTATTCATGATGGAAGCAATGTGGTCCCGGTTTCTCCCCAGCGTCCGTAAAGCCAGGCAGTGGGTGGAGGAAGGCCGCATCGGAACGGTACAGACCGCTGTATATACAGGGGGAATCAATGCCCCGTGTGATCACAGGATCTATGACCCAGAACTGGGCGGCGGCGCGCTGTACGACCTGATGGTATATCCTGTGGAGATTCTGACATATCTGGTGGGCCAGCCCCTTGTGGATATGCGCAGCCTGGCAGTGCGGGGAGCAACTGGGGTAGATGTGGCGGACAGCATGATCCTGCAGTTTGAGACCTGCCAGGCAGCGGTTCAGGTAACCACCCACGCCAGGATTCCTTCACCCTGCGGGCTGTACGGTCCCAAAGGCTATATTCGCATGGAACAGACCCACAGGGCCCAGGCAGTGGAGCTGTACGACGGGCAGTTCTGCCTGGTGGAACGGTATGAGAAGCCTTTTGAAAATGGGTTTGAATATGAGATAGAGGAAGCGGCCAGGTGCGTGAGACAGGGGGTTCTGGAGAGCGTGGTGATGCCCTGGAGCGATACGCTGGCTTGTATTCAGATGTTCGAAAATGCGTTGCTGCGCAGTTGAAAATGTTTATTGTGGGGAGGAGGGTCCGGACAGATGGGCCTTACTCCTCTTTTCAGGGGCAAATAAAGTCGCAATAAAAACTTGCATTTAACTCTTGACTTTCATCCTGCCATCCGTCATAATAAAATAACATTCAGTCGAATGCTTCAGGTTCTTCAAGCTATCATTTTTATTAAAATGCCCGGTTCGGGCGAAGATTCAGGTTATTGTTCAGTTAGTTGTTTATTAAAGTCAGAGGTGTATTTTCTGCACCCATTTTCTGGAATATCTTTTCTTCCAGGCCTGTTTCAGGCAAATTGATCCAATATTTTACAGGAGAATCATGAAGTGCGTACTGCAATGTAAATATTGCAAAAGGAGAGAGGTGACGGTCTGTTTTATGGAACGGATTATGGCGATTTATGATGTGGACCCGTCCTACGGTTCAAGGTTTGCAGACTTTGTGAACCAGAAAGAAAAGACGCCTTTTACGGCGGTGCCTTTCAGCAGCCTGGCCAAGCTGCGGGAGTATGCGGGGGAGCATACCATTGAGATTCTTTTGATTGACCGGGAGGTGTGGAAGGAGGCCCAGGATATCCAGGCCCGCCAGATAGTGACCCTGTGTGACGGGGAGGTGGTGGAGCTGAAGGAGGACTGCCCGGTGGTGTATAAGTACCAGTCAGGGGACAGCATCATCCGGGAGGTGATGGCCTGCTACTGCCAGAGCCCGGTGGAACCGGGGCTGGCGCTGATGGGAGCCAGGGCTGGGGTATACGGGATATATTCCCCTGTCAACCGGTGTCTTAAGACATCCTTTGCCCTGACCATGGGACAGCTTCTGTCCCGCAGTGAGCGGGTGCTCTATATGAACCTGGAAGAGTATTCAGGATTTTCCCGTCTGATTCAGACCCAGTATAACCAGGATCTGTCTGATGTGATCTACCTGTACCGCCAAGGTGCTTACAACTGGATGAAGCTTAAATCCATCGTATACTCCTGGGGGACCATGGACTATATCCCGCCGGTGCGCTACGCTGAAGATCTGGGCCAGATCCAGCCGGGTGACATGGCCCTGCTC
>URUZ01000005.1 GCA_900551225.1 uncultured Clostridium sp. | reverse complement strand
GTGGTAGGTGCGTTCATCATGGGTATCCTGAACAACGGTATGTCCCTCTACGGGTGGTCCACCGACATCCAGAAAATCGTAAAAGGAGCTGTACTTTTAGGGGCTGTTACGGTAGACTTATTATCAAAGAGAAAAAAAGGATAGGTTTTGCGTATGAGCACACAGGGACTGAAGTATAAAGCGGTCTATAACTGGGTAATGGACAATATTAACAGCGGGGTTCTGAAGATAGGGGAGAAGCTCCCTTCTGAGAATGAACTCAGTGAGCGTTTCGGGCTGAGCCGTCAGACCGTCCGCCATGCCGTGGATATCCTGGAACAGCAGAAGCTGGTGACCAGGGTCAGAGGTAGCGGTACCTATGTGGGAGGGGAAGGAAAGACGGGACGCCAGGAGCGGTACATGAATATCGCTGTGATCAGTACCTATGTGGACAGCTATATTTTCCCTCCTGTGCTCAGGGGCCTGGAGCGGGTCCTGGCAAAGCAGGGCTACACCACCCAGATTGCATTTACCGGCAATAAAGTGAGCCGGGAGCAGGATATCCTGAATAACCTGATCGACAAAGACATAATTGACGGCCTGATTGTGGAGCCGGCCAAGAGCGCCCTTCCCAACCCCAACCTGCATTATTACCAGGAGTTAAGGAAGCGGAATATACCGGTGCTGTGCTTTAACTGCCGGTATCCCCAGCTGGATCTGCCATGCGTGTCCATGAATGATGTGCAGGTTGGCAAAAAGGCGGTGGAATACCTGATACGGGCCGGCCACAGAAAGATCGGCGGCGTGTTCAAATGCGATGACGGTCAGGGGCATCTGAGGTACCAGGGCTTCCTGGCCGGTATGCTGGAGGCAGGTATCAAGGTTAAGGACAAGAATGTGGTGTGGCTGGACACGGATTCAATCGTGGATCTGGAGCGGTGGGAGGATTATCTGTTCTACCGCCTGGAGGAGTGCACGGCAGTGGTGTGCTACAACGATGAGGTGGCATACGTTTTCTCCGGCCTTTGCGAGAAGCGGGGAGTCTCCATACCTGAGCAGCTCTCGCTGGTGAGTGTGGATAATTCCGAGCTGGCCACCCTGGCCAATGTAAAGCTGACATCCCTGCCCCATCCCATGGAAGCACTGGGAAGAAAGGCGGCGGAGAACATGATCAAAATGATTGAAAACCCATATTTTGATGGAAATTACCTGTTTGATTCAGAGATCATAGAACGGGATTCTGTGAAAATGTTGGAGGAGGAAATATAATGGGGACAAAGAAGAACAGCAGCAGCAATACAAAACCTGCACAGATCACAGTTTTGCTGCGCCTGGCTGCAGGCGCATATCTGGTATATCTGGCCTACGGCCTGTTTCAGGAGTATCTGAAGCCGGTGGGAGGCGGAGAACTGCTGCAGATCGGGGCTGCCGTGCTGTTTGCCGTGTTCGGCGCAGTTCTGGCCGCCTGGTCCCTGAAGAAATTCATAAAAGGCGAATATATCAAATATGGCGAGCTGCCGGATGATGAGGACGACTTGCCAAGTGCAGATAACAAGGAGGTTTAAGTGATATGATAGCAGTTAAAAATTACAAATTCTGGTTCTGTACCGGATCTCAGGACCTTTACGGAGATGAGTGCCTTGCACATGTGGCAGAGCATTCCAGAATCATAGTTGAAAGTTTGAATCAATCAGGAATCCTGCCATTTGAGGTGGTGTGGAAACCGACTCTGATTACCAATGAGCTGATCCGCAGGACCTTTAACGAGGCCAATGCGGACGAGGACTGTGCGGGCGTTATCACCTGGATGCATACATTTTCACCTGCTAAGTCCTGGATTCTGGGACTTCAGGAATACAGAAAGCCCCTGATGCATTTCCATACCCAGTTCAACCAGGAGATCCCATATGATTCCATTGACATGGATTTCATGAATGAGAACCAGTCCGCACACGGCGACAGGGAGTATGGACACATGGTGACCCGCATGGGAATTGAGCGCAAGGTCATCGTGGGACATTGGAGTGATGAGAAGGTTCTGGAACGCATCGCAGGCTGGATGCGCACCGCCGTGGGCATCATGGAGAGCAGTCATGTGAGAGTCGCAAGGTTTGCGGACAACATGAGAAATGTAGCCGTCACCGAGGGCGACAAGGTGGAAGCGCAGATGAAGTTTGGCTGGGAAGTGGACGCTTACCCGGTCAATGAGCTGGCTGAATATATAAAGGCCGTGCCAAAGGGTGATATCACCGCCCTGGTGGATGAATATTACAGCAGGTACACCATTCTCTTAGAGGGAAGGGACCCGGAGGAGTTTAAGCGCCATGTGGCGGTGCAGGCTCAGATCGAGGCCGGTATGGAGAAGTTCCTGCTGGAGAAAAACTGCCACGCCATTGTGGACCACTTTGACGACCTGGGCGACATACAGCAGCTGCCCGGACTGGCCATCCAGAGACTGATGGAGAAGGGCTACGGCTTCGGAGGCGAAGGCGACTGGAAGACAGCGGCCATGGTAAGGCTCATGAAGGTCATGACCCAGGGCGTGAAGAATGCCAAAGGCACTTCCTTCATGGAAGATTATACATACAACCTGGTTCCCGGCAAGGAGGGAATCCTGGAAGCCCATATGCTGGAGGTATGCCCCACCATTGCGGACGGGGAGATCAGCATCAAGGCCTGCCCGCTGTCCATGGGGAATAGGGAAGATCCGGCCAGACTGGTGTTTACATCCAAGACCGGGCACGGCATCGCCACCTCTTTAGTGGATCTGGGCACACGGTTCCGCCTGATTATCAATGATGTGGAGTGCAAAAAGACGGAGAAGGCCATGCCGAAGCTTCCTGTTGCAACTGCATTCTGGACACCGGAGCCGAACCTGGCTGTCGGGGCAGAGGCCTGGATACTGGCAGGCGGCGCCCATCATACTGCGTTCTCCTATGACCTGACAGCAGAGCAGATGGGAGACTGGGCAGAGTCAATGGGTATTGAAGTGGTATACATTGACAAGGACACCACCATCCGCGGGCTTAAGAATGAGCTGCGCTGGAATGCCGCGTCTTACAGATAGGAATAATTAATCTAAAATGTTTATAAACAGGAGCGGACAGGAGCCGGTGGATGTCTTACAGGCAGCCACGGCGGCCCGCTCTTTTATGGCAGAATGGAGGGGAGATTCATGGGCTTAGATATAAATACAATCAAAAGGCAGATAGAGGACGGACACACATCTCTGGGAATTGAGCTGGGTTCCACAAGGATCAAGGCAGTGCTGATTGGGGCGGACCATTCGCCGATTGCTTCCGGCAGCCATGACTGGGAGAACCGGTATGTGGATCATATATGGACATATACTCTGGAAGATATATGGACCGGTATTCAGGACTGCTACAGCAATATGGCGGCTGATGTGAAGGAGAAATATGGTGTCACCCTCACAACCATCGGCTCCATCGGCTTCTCTGCCATGATGCATGGGTATATGGCATTTAATAAGGAGGGGGAACTGCTGGTGCCCTTCCGTACATGGAGGAATACCATCACAGGCCCTGCTTCTGAGAAGCTGACAGAGGTGTTCCGGTACAATATACCCCAGAGATGGAGTATAGCCCACCTGTATCAGGCAATCCTGAATCAGGAAGCACATGTGAAGGATATTGATTATCTGATCACACTGGAGGGCTATGTCCACTGGATGCTCACGGGCAGGAAAGTGCTGGGCATCGGGGATGTGGCGGGCATGTTCCCTGTGGATATCCATACAAAGGATTTTGACCAGAAATGTATTGAGCAGTTTGATGAACTGGTGGCAGGAGAGCAGTTCCCGTGGAAGCTGCGTGACATACTGCCCAAGGCCCTGGTGGCAGGAGAGGATGCCGGTGCGCTCACAGAAGCAGGGGCAAAGCTTCTGGATGTCTCGGGGGCTTTAAGGCCGGGGATACCCATGTGCCCGCCGGAGGGCGATGCAGGCACCGGCATGGCGGCTACCAACAGCGTGGCCGTGCGGACCGGCAATGTGTCGGCAGGCACCAGTGTATTTGCCATGGTGGTGCTGGAAAAGGAACTGGAGCATGTGTACCCGGAGATCGACCTGGTGACCACTCCGGCCGGCGATCTGGTGGCCATGGTCCACTGCAACAACTGTACCTCGGATCTGAATGCATGGGTCAATCTGTTTAAGGAATTCTCCCAGGCCATGGGTATGGATGTGGATATGAACAGGCTCTTTGGAACCCTTTACAATAAGGCGCTGGAGGGAGATCCGGACTGCGGCGGGCTGCTGGCGTACAATTACTTCTCCGGCGAGCATATTACCCACTTTGAGGAGGGACGCCCTCTGTTCGTCAGGACACCGGACAGTAAGTTCAACCTGGCCAACTTTATGAGGGTGCATCTCTATACCTCCCTAGGCGCTCTTAAGACTGGTATGGATATCCTGCTTAAGAAAGAGCATGTGAAGGTGGATACGCTGCTGGGACACGGCGGCCTGTTTAAGACAGCGGGCGTGGGGCAGAGGATTCTGGCAGGAGCCATGAATGCGCCCGTATCTGTCATGGAGACTGCCGGGGAGGGCGGCGCCTGGGGCATTGCCCTGCTGGCGGCCTATATGCTGCGCAGGTCAGAGGGCGAGACGCTGGATGCATATCTGGCAGACAAAGTATTTGGTGGAGATAAGGGCGCCAGGATGGAGCCGGTTAAGGAAGATGTGGAAGGCTTTGAAACGTTTATGAGCCGGTACGCGGAGGGGCTTGCCATTGAGCGGGCTGCTGTGGAGCATATGAAATAAAGGCGGGCAGATGTCCGTAGATTACAAAGATTGGAGCCGTTATGTTAGAGGAACTGAAACAGGAAGTATATGAAGCGAATATGGAGCTGCCCAGAAGAGGGCTGATCACTTACACCTGGGGAAATGTCAGTGGTATTGACAGGGAAAAGGGGCTATTTGTCATTAAGCCCAGCGGGGTGGATTATGACAGGCTGCAGCCATCCGATATGGTGGTTATGGATCTGGAGGGCAATAAGGTGGAGGGGGATATGAACCCGTCCTCGGATACAGCCACCCATCTGGAGCTGTACAATGCTTTTAAGGAGATTGGAGGCATCGTTCACACCCATTCCCCCCATGCCACGGCCTGGGCCCAGGCAGGCAGGGCGCTGCCGTGCTATGGGACCACCCATGCGGATTATTTCTATGGGGAGATCCCATGTGCCAGGAATCTGACTGCGGAGGAGATCGAAGAAGGGTATGAGATGAATACGGGGAAGGTCATTGTGGAGACCTTTGAAGGGAAGAACCCGGCTTATATTCCGGCGGTTCTGTGTAAGAACCATGGGCCCTTTACGTGGGGGAAGGATGCGGCTGAGGCTGTGCATAATGCGGTGGTGCTGGAGGAGATTGCCAAGATGAATTATATGACGGAGGTGATTAATCCGAAGTCTGGTCCGGCGCCTCAGTGTATGCAGGATAAGCATTTTATGCGGAAGCATGGGCCAGATGCCTATTATGGGCAGGGGAAATGATGAACTGAGCTTCCGGGTGCAGGGTAGTTAAAAGGCGTTAACTTTAAGAGAGAGAAAATCGGCCATTTTGATCTGGCGGTTTTCTCTCTTTTTTAGACTGCCATCAAAACATTCAATTCTGCGGCATCTTCTACACCATAGGAAAAACTATATATCAGCTATATAAATCCATATATTTTACTTATACACGTTTCTTCTATATAATAGAAAATAAGAACAAAAGAAAAGGGGGAAACGGGTGGTGTTATGTGAAAAACTGACAGATTCGGACCGCGGGCTGTTGGAGCAACTGGCGGCATTTTCCGTGCCGGAATTGTGTGACGGGGCGGAGGTGTTCCGGGCCTGTCTCTTATACACATCTCCGAGCCCACGAGACCAGAGAGTGTTCAGCTGCGCCTACTGGGGAGACCACAGAAGCTACTGCGCCAGATTCCAGAAGGCTGCGGGCGTGGTGATTGACGGGGCCTTTAGGGACCTGGAAGGCTGTGAGGAAGTGGGCTTTCCCGTATTTGCCAGGGGGCTGGCCTGCGGTTCGGCCCAGAAGACGGGAAGGGGGCAGATCAATGTGCCCGTCAGCTGCGGTGGTGTCCCTGTAAATCCGGGAGATATCATCGTGGGGGACGTGAACGGAGTCTGCGTCATCCGGCCCGGGGAGGCCGGAGGCGTTCTGACACGCGCTGCCAAAAAGGCCGAGGCCCAGCGGCGCACGGTTCAGGAGATGGAACGGACTGGGAAACTGATTACGAAAATTTTAATATGACAGGAGAACGAATATGGGAAAGAACATGACCAGAAAAATTATTGAGGCGCACTATCTCCCCGGAGAGGGGGCTGCCCCCAGCCAGGGTTCGGCAGCAAGGCTGGAGGCGGGCCAGGAGGTGGCCATCCGCATCGACCACACCCTGACCCACGATGTAACCGGAACCCCGGCATATCTGGCTTTTGAGACCCTGGGAATTCCCAGAGTAAAGACAGAGCGCTCCGTCAGCTACATAGACCACAATATGCTCTACGCGGACAACAAGAATCCGGACGACCACATTTACCTTCAGACCGTTGCGGATAAGTACGGCGTCTACCTGTCCAAGGCGGGCAATGGAATCTGCCATACCGTGCATTTTGAGCGGTTCAGCCGTCCTGGCATCACCCTGCTGGGATCGGACAGCCACACGCCCACAGGAGGCGCGGTGGGAGCGCTGGCCCTGGGCGCCGGCGGGCTGGACGTGGCGCTGGCCATGGCCGGGGAGCCTACCTACCTTAAGATGCCCTATGTAATCAATGTGCGCCTCCACGGAAAGATGAGGCCCGGCGTGTCTGCCAAGGACGTGATTCTGGAGATGCTGCGCCGGGAGACCGTGAAGGGCGGACTGGGCAAGGTGTACGAGTACACAGGGGAGGGAGCGGCTTCCATCAGCATCCGTGACCGTTCCACCATCACCAACATGGGCGCTGAGATGGGGGCCACCACCTCCATCTTCCCAAGCGATGAGGTGACAAAACAGTTCTTCATTGACGAGCAGAGGGAAGAGGACTGGATTCCCCTGGGGCCGGATGAGGATGCGGAGTATGACGGCGTCATTGACATTGACTTAGACAAGCTGGAGCCGCTGGTGGCCATGCCGGATATGCCGGACAAGGTGACTGAGGCGGCAGAATGCAGGGATGTGAAGGTCAATCAGGTGTTCATCGGAAGCTGCACCAATGCCTCCTACACGGACTTTGCCAAGGCCGCGGCCATTGTGGAGGGCAAGATCGCCCATCCCCAGGTCAGCTTTGTGGTGGCCCCGGGCAGCCGCCAGATGTACATGATGATGCTGCGGGACGGAATCATCGGCAAGCTGGTTGCAGCTGGGGCGAGAGTGATCGAGTGCGGCTGCGGAGCCTGCTGCGGCATCGGCCAGGCGCCCAGCACGGACGGCGTTTCCCTGCGCACCTCCAACCGGAATTTCAAGGGCAGGGGCGGGCATCTGAACGCCAAGCTGTACCTGTCCAGCCCGGAGGTTGCGGCGGTTTCCGCCCTCACGGGGTACATCACGAACCCCAGAGAATATCTGAGCGGGGAAATGCTTCAGGCCCTGGATCAGATCAGAGAGCCTCACGACTTCATCATAGATGACCGGCTGATCCTGACGCCTGCTGAGGATGGAACGGATGTGGAGGTTGTGCGCGGCCCCAACATCAAGCCAATGCCCATCAATGATCCCCTGCCTGAGACACTGACAGCCAAGGTCAGCGCCGTGCGCGGGGACAACATTACCACAGATGACATTACTCCGGCCAACGCACAGTTCTCGGCCCTGCGCTCCAACATTCCGGAGATCAGCAAATACTGCTACGGCCGCATTGACCCGGGCTTCCACGACCGCTGCAAGGAGCTGGGCAAGAGTATCATTGTGGGCGGTGAGAACTACGGCCAGGGCTCCAGCCGTGAACACGCGGCCATTGCTCCCATGTACCTTGGGGTAAAGGCAGTGATCGCCAAGTCCATGGCCAGAATCCACAAGAACAATCTGGTGAACCACGGAGTGGTGCCGCTGCTGTTTGAAAATGGTGAAGATTATGACGGCATTGAGATGCTGGATGAACTGGAGATTGGAGATTTTGCAAGCCAGCTTGCGAACCGCAGGGTGGTTGTGAAGAACTTGACCAAGGGCACTGAGTTTATAGCGGTGGTGGACCTGACGGACCGTGAGATCCAGGTGATCATCGCAGGCGGACAGCTGCGGTATGTGGCGGATAAGAACAGCCGGGAGGCATAGAGATGAAAAGTATTAAATTGACTGACAGCTGCGTCTGCCTGGATGGACAGGGATGTCCCCGCCCGGCTGCTGCGGGCGCGGATGTGGAGCGGGGCAGGACCAGGACCATGGCCTACGGCATTTTAAAGGCCCACAACCAGGGGGAGGATATGGAGAATCTGCGGCTGAAGTTCGATGCGCTGGTGTCCCCTGACAACAACTATGTGAGCATCCTCCAGACAGCCAGAGCCAGCGGCCTGGAGCGGTTCCCGGTGCCATATGTGCTCAGCAACTGCCACAACACCCTGTGCGCCATCGGCGGCACCATCAATGAGGACGACCACGTGTTCGGTCTGTCCAATGTGAAGCGGTACGGCGGCATTTTCGTGCCCCCTTACAGGGCTGTGATCCACCAGTACATGCGGGAAATGATGGCCGGAGGCGGGAAAATGATCCTGGGCTCGGACAGCCACACCCGCTACGGCGTTCTGGGCACCATGGGCATCGGCGAGGGCGGCGGCGAGGTGGCCAAACAGCTTCTGGGGCGCACCTATGACCTAAAGCGGCCTCCGGTGCTTGCGGTATACTTAACCGGCAGACCCAGACCCGGCGTGGGGCCTCAGGACGTGGCTCTGACATTAGTTGGGGCAACATTTGCCAATGGGTTTAACAAGAATAAGGTGCTGGAGTTCATCGGCCCGGGCGTGGAGGCGCTGAGTGTGGAGTACCGCATGGGCATCGATGTGATGACCACGGAGAGCGCGGCCCTCAGCAGTATCTGGACTACCGATGAGCCGGTGCGGGCGTACCTGCGCCAGCATGGCAGGGAGGAGGCTTACCGGGAACTGAAGCCGGGTGAGGGGGCCTGCTATGACGGACTGATCGAGATCAATTTATCAGAGGTGGAGTGCATGATCGCTCTGCCCTACCATCCCAGCCGGGTGATGACTATCCGGGAGTTCAAGGAGAACCTGCCTCAGGTGCTGGCCCAGGTGGAAGCGGAAGGGCAGAAGATCAAGGGGGAGAAGGGCGAACCCTTCTCCCTGATGGATAAGATCCATGATAATGAGCTGGTGGTGGACCAGGCCCTGGTCAGCGGCTGCAGCGGCGGTATGTTTGAGAATATTGCGGCTATGGCCGATATCCTGGACGGCTATGCGGTGGAGGGAAGCGGCGTCAGCCTTGGCATAAACCCCTCCAGCGTGCCTGTGATGGCGGATCTGATGGCCCAGGGCATCGCGGGACGGCTGGCAGTCAGCGGAGCCACCCTGCGCCCTGCCATCTGCGGGCCCTGCTTCGGCGTGACGGACGTGCCGGCCAACAACCAGCTGTCCATCCGCCATGTGACCCGCAATTACCCGGGCAGGGACGGCTCCAAGCCGGGCCAGGGGCAGATGGCGGCTGTGGCGCTGATGGATGCCCGTTCCATTGCGGCCACCGTGCGCAACAAGGGAAGGCTGACCGCGGCAACAGAGCTGGAGGACGTGGAGTACAGGGAGTACACCTACCATTTTGATCCGTCTATCTACAAGGGACAGGTTTTTGATAATTTTGAAAAGGGCAATCCAGAAGAACCCCTGGTCATGGGACCAAACATTGGGGAGTGGCCCAGGATGTACCCCATGGAGCGCCACCTGCTGCTGAAGGTGGCCGGGGCCTATGAGGCTTCAGTGACCACAGACGAGCTGGTTCCCTCAGGGGAGGCCTCCTCCTACCGTTCCAATCCCGAGAAGCTGGCCCAATATACGCTGGTCAGCCGCGACCCGGGATATGTGGACCGGGCCAAGGCGGTGCGCGCTATGGAGCAGAAGCGCCGGGAAATGGGAGTGTGGGGAGAAAATTGTAAAATTCTGGAAGATATCTGCCGGGCTGCAGGCTGCGGCTCTGGGGATATTGGCCTGGGCACTGTAATCACCGGCCCTCAGATTGGCGACGGATCTTCCAGAGAGCAGGCGGCCAGCAACCAGAAGGTGCTGGGCGGACTGGCGAACCTGGCCAATGAGTACGCCACCAAGCGCTACCGATCCAATCTGATCAACTGGGGGGTTCTGCCCCTGGTGACAGCGGAGGACCTGGGAGAGATCCAGGCGGGCGATTGGCTGCTGATTAAAGATATCAGGGAAATTCTGGAAAATGGCGGCCAGGAGGTGGCAGTCCGCAGGATTCCGGGCGGTAAACCTCAGTTGATCCCTGAAGGGGCGTGCCAGGAGGCGGCGTGCCGGGAGGCGGACAGAGGTGCCGTGTACTCATGCAGCCTCGGCCAGCTGACGGAGGAGGAGCGGAAGATCCTGCTTGCGGGCTGTCTTATCAATTATTACGCAGGGAAGTGATTGTTTGGAGTTCAGGCAGTATGGCCGGTTTGCCGGGGCCATAGCCCGCAAGATCGAAAATTGAAAGGAAAATGAGAATGAGCATAGATGAAAATATTTTAATCGCGCAGGAAAAATTTGCGGAGCTGATCCGTTCGGAGTATGAGCGGATTGAGCGGATGAAGGCTGACCAGGAGATCACGGATTTTGACAAGCTGGAGAAAATTGTGGTGGGAATCCTGCCTGGAGACGGAATCGGCCCCATCATTATGAAGCAGGCCCTGCGGGTCTTAGAGAGCCTGATGGCGCCGGAGATCGCTTCCGGACGGATCGAAATCCGCACCATTGATGGTATGACCATTGAGAACCGGGCCGCAAAGCTGCAGAGCCTTCCGGAGGAAGTGTTTGAGGAAGTGAAGAAATGCAACGTGCTGTTAAAGGGTCCCATGGTGACGCCCCGGGCCTCTGATCCCTGGCCCAACCTGATCAGCGCCAACAGCCTGCTTCGCCGCGGTCTGGAGCTGTTCGCTGCGGTCCGCCCCATCCGCATCCGGGACAAGGGGATTGACTGGACCTTCTTCAGGGAGAACATTGAGGGAGAATACATCTGGGGCAACAAGGGAATCCAGGTGAACGGAGACTTGGCTGTGGATTTCAAGGTGCAGACTGCACCGGGCAGTGAGCGCATTGCCAGGGCCGCATTTGAATTTGCCAGGAAGAACGGCAAGAAGAATGTGACCATTGTCACCAAGGCCAACATTGTGAAGCTGGCGGACGGCAACTTTATCAAGGCTGTGCGCCAGGTGGGGGAGGAGTACCCGGAGATCGAGATCCAGGAGCGGCTGGTGGACGCCATGGCGGCCAAGATGCTGGACCCGGAGTTCAACAGAGGGATCGAAGTGATTGTGCTTCCCAACCTGTACGGAGATATTGTGACCGATGTGGCGGCGGAGCACCAGGGCGGCCTGGGCACAGCTTCCTCATCCAACCTCGGCAACAAATACGCCATGTTTGAGGCCATTCATGGCACAGCCCCCTTCCTCATCGACCACGGCAGAGGGGATTATGCCGATCCATGCAGCCTGATCCGGGCCGTGGGCATGATGATGGCCCATATCGGCTATGCGGACCGCAAGCAGGTACTGGAAGACGCTCTGGATATCTGCACCGTGACGGAACGCAGACTGGTGGTTACCACGGACAAGGACGGCGCCAGCGCGGAGCAGTTTACCGATTATCTGCTGGAGACTATTGACAAGCTGAGATAGTAAGGCTCATATGCCGGAACGGGGAGAAGGCCGCTCCCGGCGGAAAGGAGAAGGATATGAGAAAATTCAATACCGTGTTTATGCGCGGCGGCACCAGCAAGGGCTGCATGTTTCACAAGGAGGAGCTACCGGCGGACAGAGGCGAGTGGGATACTATTTTTTTGCAGGTAATGGGCGACCCTGATCCCAAGCAGATTGACGGCATGGGCGGCACGGTCTCCTCCAACAACAAGATCGTAATTGTGTGGAAGAGCCAGGAGCCGGATGTGGATGTGGAATATCTGGTGGGCCAGGTAATCGTGGGAAAAAGCCAGGTGGACTACAAGTCCAACTGCGGCAATATGACGGCAGCGGTGGGCCCCTACGCAGTGGAGGAGGGCATGGTGGAAGTGACACAGCCCATCACTACTGTGCGTATGTTAAACAGAAATACCGACAAGTACATCAACGTGACCGTGCCCATTGACCCGGCCACCGGAACCTTCGCCCAGGACGGCGGCTGCCGGATCGCAGGCGTGGACGGCACGGCGGCGGAGCTGAAGGTGAATTTCTTAAATCCAGCGGGGGCTAAAACAGGAAAGCTGCTGCCCACAGGCAATGTGCTGGATGTGCTGGACATTCCCGGCTTTGGGAAGCTGGAAGCCAGTATTCTGGATGTGTCCAACCCCATGGTTCTGGTGAGGGCGGAGGATATCGGCATGAAGGGAACCGAGCTGCCGGAGGAGATCAATTCCAACCAGGAGGTCAGTGACCTGCTGGAGAAGATCCGCGGAACCGCCTGCTGCATGATGGGTTTTGCGAAGGATCTGGAGGATGCCACTGCAAACAGCCCGGCTGTGCCAAAGGTGGGCTTCTTTACCGCACCGGTGTCCTACACGGATATCGCGGGCTGCCCGGTGAAGGCGGAGGACATGGACGTTTGCGCCCGCGTGATCTCCGTATTCAAATGCCACAAAGCCTGCCCCCTGACATCTGCCAGCGCCATCTCCGTGGCAGCCCAGCTGGAGGGCAGTGTGATTGAGAAGACTCTGGGAATGCCTGAAAGCGATAACGGATATGTGCGCATCGGACACCCCAGCGGCGTGATGACCATGTGCCCGGAGATTGTGAAGGAGGACGGAGAGATCCGCCTGCCCGGCGTGGCGGTGCAGCGCACGGCCAGAAGGATTATGGACGGGGCGGTTTATGTGAGAGAGTAATAAAAATGGTCTCCGGAACTACGCATAGTGCCGGAGACTTTTCCCTGGATAGGACTGATTTTTTACGTTGGTGTTTGTTGGCGGTTACTATACTTGCGGATGGTCCCCCGCGTCATTTCCTCGATCATTTTATTGTACACTTTATAGGCATTGGGAAGAAATTCTTTTAGGTAATTTAATTCGGCTTGGTTGCTGTGGGCCTCGAAAAAGTGGGCAAATGCTTCTTGTGTCACTTTGTCAGGACCTCCATCCCAATGGTCATCCGAGTGGGTGACGGAAAATCGCATACCGGCATCCTGAAGCTGGAATGTAAAATAGGAAAATATATCCTGTATACCCTGGGTCCATATCTGAGAGGGGGGAGCGTCAGGCTCAGCGTGTTCTAAGCTATGGTCTTGATGGCTTTTGCTCATATCGCTTTCTTCCGGAATAATATCTTCAGTAATATGTTTTGCCAATATTCCGAATTTCTGTTCCACAGCAAGACTGCTTTGACCAGGATTTGCCGCCGGCATTGAGGCGGTTCTGATTGGAGGGCCAGAAGGCGCGTCAAGGCCAGAGGGGGAGGGACCTGAACCGCAAGCAGGCATGCTAAAGCTGGATTTTGCGGCTGCCGTGCCCGAACCAAAAGTAGAAAAGCCTGGGCCGAACTTAGCGGCCGCCGGACCTGGAGTGAAAGCCTGAAAGCCTGGGCTGAACTTAGCGGCCGCCGTGCCCGGAGAGGAAGCCTGAAAGCCTGGGCCGAACTTAGCGGCCACCGGGCCTGGAGTGAAGGCCTGAAAGCCTGGGCCAGGCTTAGCGGCCGCCGTGCCTGGAGCGGAAGCCTGAAAGCCTGGGGTGAACTTAGGGGCCACCGGGCCTGGGGTGAAAGCCTGAAAGTCGGATGCCGGATGGGCTGTTTCAGTGCCGGTGGCTGGCTGTTCTGTGATATTGGGAGAGGCAGCAGCAGCGGCAGGTGAAGGATCTATGGACCATTTGAAATTTTCAACGGTTCTCAGTTCCCGCAGATATAGCAGCTGCTTTGGTATTGGGAAGCTGCAGACCTCTTGTATGTGCGTTATCATTTCTTCATGGCTTTTACCATTTACGAAGTGATCATAATACACTCTCCGAATGATTAAGGATTGGAGTAAAGGAGCGATATCTTCATCTTTTGGTGGATTGATTTTATCCGGCACAATAACATTATGATAATTATCGCGATATTGCTTGTAGTCAGTGCATAACGCATCATAGAATTCCTGGCTGAAAACACTGGCTGAGGATACAGTGCAATAAGCTGGGGAGTTAATGCAGTCTAACGCCTCCTTTTCTAAATCAGTTTTTACCAAGGAATCCATAGAGTGACCAAGCTCGTGGAAAAGGGCATAAGCGATTCCAAGTCTGTCGTTTGAAAATGTTCTTTCGTCTATACTAATTTGGTTCTTTACCGGATTATAACAGCTTTTCCTTTCAGTTGAAGGCAGAATGATAATACCTAGCAGTTTGGGGACATAAGTGTATAAAATGTATTTTTCCATGGGGGAGAGGGAAGCCAGCCGCTGTAGGACTCTATCCTGCGCGTCTGCACGTTTGTCCTCGGGAAGGCGTTCTTCTATTTTTTCCCAGACAACCTCATCATCTGGGAGCAGACTCATAAAATCAGGTAAGGCGGCTTCCTCTTCGGATGGATCATAAGTAAAGTCTACATTTAATTCTTCGTCCGCCATTGTCAATTGTTCAAACTGCTCTTCAATCTGCTCCGGGGTAGGTGAAGCAAACTGAATAGGCATACTTGAACATTCCGTATAGAATTGAAGGCGGGATTGGTTTGACATTGCAGGTACAGTGGTTGGGGATGGCTGTTTCCTGCTTGTTGGCTGGTTATATCGTGGATTTTTTTCAAAGGACACCATGGTTTTCCTCCCTCGTATATAAAGATCGATATTGTCAGTAAGTTCCCCTTAATCACAATTTTACCATGACAGCTGTCCTGTGTATAGCTGTAGATAAATACGTGAATTCTGGTTTCAATTCTTTCTTTCAGTCCGTAAATTTCTTAAAAACCCCTATATTTTAATGCAGGCATTTTATAAAATCCTGTATCTCCGGCCGTTCCGCCACGCCCTGGGGACAGAGCAGCCAGGAGTTGCGGATCAGCGGTGTCCCGTCCTTGTGGTGCAGCGGATAGATATACTGGGGATAGTCGGCCATATAATCTCTGATAAAGAAGATGCTGTACCCCAGCCCTTTTAAGATCATTTCCCGGCAGATCTCCCCGTGCTTTACCACCAGGCCGGAGGGGAAGGGCGTCAGGTAGTGCTCGGCCCACCAGCTCTCGATCAGCTTCTGGGTGTAGATATCCTTGAAGTAGGATAGGTACGGATAGGTGGAAAGCCGCTCCATGTCCAGGGGTTCTGCGCTGGCGATGTAGGCCTGCTCCGCGGAAAACAGGTATTTTTTCCCGCCGTAGGGGATGTCCCCGTTGACCAGGGCCAGGTCCAGTTCTCCCCGCTCCAGCATTTTGCAGAGCTGGCTGCTCAGGCTGGTGACAATCTCAAACTGAATGCCCGGCTGTATCCCGCGGTACTGGGAGAGCAGGGACGGCAGGTAAAAACGGGTCATGGAGTTGGTGGACCCAATGCGCAGCGTTCCCCTGGGCTGTTCCTTCAGCTCCGACAGATGCCGGCTGATCTCATTCATGATGGTAAGGATCTGGGCCGCCTTCACCGCCAGATATTCCCCTTCGGGCGTAAAGGTGACGCCCCGCTTGCCCCGGACGGCGATGAGCACCCCCAGTTCCTCCTCCATGGCCTTCAGGCTTTTGGTCAGGGTGGGCTGGGAGATGTAGAGCTGGTCGGAGGCCCGGGTGATGTTCCTGCATTCATAAAGGGCCTGGATAATAGCCCAGTCACTGGTTTTCATTGATTTTCGCCTTTCTTATCATTCTATTTTGGAATAGATAAACATACTATAATGCCATTTTACAATGAAATATACCTGTTGTAAACTGAAATCATCAAGTAACAAGTGATCAGTCACAACAAGGAGGAACGGTATGAGTATTAAGGTGGGAGTTATTAAGGGAAATGGAATCGGTCCTGAGATCACAGAGGCGGCCCTGCATGTGCTGGAGGCCACCGGCATTGCGTTCCAGTGGGTGCCTGTGGCTATCGGGGACGAGGGGGTGGAACAGTATAACCATCCGCTGCCCCAGGAATCCGTGAGACAGCTGCGGGAGCTGAAGCTGGCCATCAAGGCGCCGCTGCTGGTGGATAAGTTTAAGGGCAGGCTGTACTGTGAGCATGAGGACGGCAGCGTGGGCATTTACCCATCCTTAAACAACGCCATCCGCAGGGAGCTGGGGTTATATGTTTGTCCGCGGCCTATCCACGGGGTACACGGCATTTCCGGGGCTTATGAGAACCTGGATGTGCACATTATGCGGGAGATCACGGAGGATGTATACAGCGGGATTGAGCATATGATCGGGGATTATGCGGCAGAATGCATCAAATTGACCACCAGAAAGGCAGCCGTGCGAGTGGCGGAGTACGCCTTTGACTATGCCAGGAAAAACGGCAGGAAGAAGGTGAGCTGTGTCCACAAGGCCAATGCAGTGAGCATGGCGGACGGCCTGTTCCTGTCCTGCTTCCGGGAAGTGGCTGCGGCTAACCCGGATGTACCCTCCGATGATTTCATGGTGGATGCCACCGCCTACTACCTGGCCAAATGCCCGGAGAAATTCGATGTGATTGTGGCCTCCAACCAGTACGGAGACATCCTGTCCGATCTGGCTGCCGGACTGGCGGGCAGCCTGGGCCTGGCGCCTGGCGCCAATGTGGGGGACAATGGCCTGATTGTGGTGGAGGCCTCCCACGGAGCTGCTCCCGACATTGCTGGGAAGCAGACGGCCAACCCCATTGCTCTGATACTTTCCGGCGCCCTGCTGCTGCGCCACATAGGCAGAAACGACCAGGCCCTGCGTGTGGAGCAGGCAGTGCGGGAAATGCTGACCCGGAAGACGGCTCTGACCCCGGACCTGGGAGGCAGCGACTCCACCATGGATGTGGCACGGGCTATTGTGAAACAGATGGAGAAAAATGATTAAAGGAGGAGAGAAGGATGGAAGCAGGAGTATTAAAAAAGGAACATCTGGAGCTGTTGGCATACCGCCTGATGAAGACCGGGGGACTGCGGGATGAGGATGCCCGCACCGTGGCCCGGGATCTGGTGGCGGCGGATATGAGGGGCCTGTACAGCCATGGAGTGTCCAGAATTCCTATGTATCTGAAGCGGCTGGACTGCAAATGTGTGACTCCCCAGCCGGAGATCCGGGTGGAGAAGGTGGGAACTGCGGCGTTAAAGGTGGACGGTGACAACGGCATGGGCTTCCTGGTGGCACACCGGGCGGTGGATGCGTGCATGGAGCTGGCTGAGCAGACGGGAATTGCCATGGCGGGCTGTGTCCACAGTACCCATTTCGGCATGTCCGCCCTGTATGTGAAGCAGGCCCTGGCTAAGGGATATGTGTGCATGGTCTATACTAACTCCAGCCCGGCGCTGCCCGTGTGCGGTGGACGGACCACATTTCTGGGAGCAGCCCCTTTTGCGGCGGGGATGCCCGGAGGCTATGAGAGTCCGGATTATGTGCTGGATATGGCCATGACCAAGACGGCCAGAGGCAAGATCCGGGTGGCCATGATCAACGGGGAGCCCATTGCAGAGGGGCTGGCCCTGGATCAGGACGGGTATCCGACCACAGACGCGAAGAAGGCGTTTGAGGGCGTCTGCCTGCCCTTCGGCGGTCCCAAAGGGGCAGCCCTGGCCATGCTGATGGACATGATGGCCGGTATGTATACCGGCAGCAATTACGCCGGGGATGTGAGCAGCCTGTATTATAAGTTTGAGGAGCCGCAGAATCTGGGACATATGATCTTTGTTATGAGGAACGACCTGTTCATGAGCACCGATGAGTATAAGAAGCGGATGGATGTCTATTACAGGCGTTTAAAGGCTCTTCCCAGGGCAGCCGGCTGCGATGAGATCCTGATGCCCGGGGAGCCGGAGGACCGCAGAACGAAGGACGCTCTTAAGAACGGCATCCGGCTGACCGGGAAGATCTTGGACAGCCTGTACCTGGAATGTGGCCGACGCGGCGTGAGCTGCCCGGAGGTATTCGGGGAAGGGGAGCGCCAGGTGGCTGAGGACAGCGGGGCAGTGGTGTTCGGGGAGTGACGGCGGCATGGGGCGTTGCTGTTCAGTGAATAGGCATTGTGCAAACAGGGAAGAAAGGGGAAAATGATATGAAACTATCCTATCCAATCGCAGCGCCGGACAGCCGGGCCCAGGTCCAGGCTTTCTGCGGCTTGTACGAGCCGGCTTTCCCATGGCTTCGGGAACACGGTTATACAGGGGTGGAACTGCTGGTGCGCGATCCGGCGGCCCTCTCCGTGGAGCTTCTTGACCGTCTCCTGGCGGAAAACGGCCTGAGGATCAGCGCGGTGGGAACCAGCCCCATGCAGGTGGAGGATCACCTGTTCCTGATCCACCCTGAGGAGGAGAACAGGAGAGAGGCCATGAGACGCTGCCGGGATCTGGTCCAGCTGGCCTCCTATTATAAGGCGCCTGCCCTGGTGGGCAAGTACAGGGGTCAGCTCTGTGACCGGCCCGGCTGTGGCACTGGGGATATGGATCAGAAGTTCCGGGAAATATGTGAATATGGGAGAAACTGGAATACAACCATCCTGTTGGAACCGCAGAATTCCACCAATATCAATAACCTGAATACCATCGGCGAGACTGTGGCATGGCTGGAACGGATGGGGCAGCCCAACCTGGGAATCCTGGCGGACATTTACCACATGGGGGTCACAGAGGCGTCCATTGAGGACAGCCTGCGGATGGCCGCCGGACGGATTGGCCTGATTCACATGGCGGACAGCGGCCGCATGGTCCCGGGGCTGGGAGAACTGCCCATTAAAAGTGTGCTGAAAACCCTGGAGGAGACCGCGTACCATGGTTTTATCTCCATGGAGATACGCCAGTGGCCCGACAGCTTTAAGGCTTCGGCCCTGTCGGCCCTGACGATGGATTATCTGGCGCGCTTTAACTGATATTAAGTGACTACGGAAATGGAGGCAGACACATGGAGAAACAAGTTGCACTGGTTAGCGTCACCTTAAACGCAGTAAACCCCATGACAGAGTATTTGAGCAAGGCAGATCCGCAGCTGCATCTGGTCAATTATCTGGACAGCTATTTACTGGAAAAAGTTGGAAATGAAGGCGGGATCAACGATGCGTCTGTAAAGCGGATGTTTGATATGCTGTCCACAGCATGTTCGGACGGAGCGGACGGCGTGATTCTCACCTGCACGATTTTCTCCCCCTATGTGGAGTATTTTTCCGGTCTGCTGTCCAGACCGGTGGTGTGCCCGGACGGAGCCATGCTGGAGGAGGCCGCGGCCTGTGACGGCCGGACCGCCATCATCTGTACCTTCCACGGCACGGCGGATATCACCAGAAATATGTACTATGGATACCGCAGAAAACTGGGCAGGCCTGAGGAAGTGGACCTGTATGTGGTGGACCAGGCATACGAGGCGGGCAGGCGCCGGGATTTCGCGGCACATGACCGTCTGATCAGGGAAAAGGCCCTGGAGCTGGACGGAGAGTACGACCAGATTGTGCTGGCCCAGATATCTATGGCGGGGGCTGCGGACGGACTGCAGATGAAGCGGGCCCGCATATTCACCAGCCCTGAGAGCGCGTACCAGACGCTGGTGAAGGCGATAAGGGAGAGGGAGGAAATGTCTCGATGAACCGACTGATATTGGGTTGTGTGGCCGATGATTTTACCGGGGCCTCAGACGCTGCCTCATTCATAGTCCGAGGCGGATTAAGGACTGTCCTGTTTAACGGAATCCCTGGTCCTGAGTGGAAGATCGGGGAGATCCCTCATCGCTGCGTTCAGGGGAGTGGCGAGAAAAGTTCCCATCACTGCGTTCTGGGGAGCGGCGAAGGGGTCCAGGCAGTGGTGATCGCCTTAAAGACCAGAACCCTGCCGCGGGCAGAGGCAGTGGCGGAGAGCCTGGCGGCCTTTTGGTGGCTGCGCAAAGCCGGTGCGGAGCATCTGTATTTTAAATACTGCTCTACCTTTGACTCTACAAAGGAAGGAAATATCGGCCCGGTAACGGACGCGGTGCTGGAAGGTCTGGGGATACCCTATACCCTGTTATGCCCGTCCCTTCCTGTCAATGGCCGGACGGTGAAGGGCGGTGTCCTGTATGTTAACGGGGTGCCCCTCCACGAAAGCCATATGAAGGACCATCCCCTGACACCTATGTGGGCCGGCAGGGTATGTGATCTGATGGATGAACAGGGAAGCTATAAATGTCTGGAATTCGGGCCGGGACGGGAACAGGCGGAGAAGGCCAGGGCAGAGCTGCGGCAGGCTGCGGGGGAGAAGGGGCATGTATATGGGGTGCCGGATTACTATGAAGATGGCCATGGATCAGCCATCGCAGAAGTCTTCTGCGGCCTGCCGTTTCTCACCGGAGGTTCCGGGCTGGCGGGAGAGCTGGCGAGGTGCTATGCGCGGGAGTTGGCGGCCGGGGAAGGAGGAGAGGCCGCCGGCGCCAAAGATACTGTTGGCCTCGGAAATGCTGCCGGTGCGGGGAGTACCCCCCACACCGTGACCGCCCCCAGCGGGATCACCCCCAGCGGGATCGCTCCCAGCGGGACCGCCCTCAGCGCGTCTCCATCAGAGCGCCATTCCGAAGTTGTCCCCGCACCCGCCAAAACCCTCCTTCTCGGAGGCAGCTGTTCCGCCATGACCTTAAAACAGATTGAGGCGTACCGCGGCAGCGGCGCGCCCTGCATCCGTGTGGCCCCCCAGGAGCTCATGGAGGGGCGTCTGAACGCCGGGATGCTGTGGAGTCAGCTCAGGGAGCTTGAAAGTCCCCCGCTTGTATACAGCTCTGCCTCCCCGGATGAGCTTAAAAAGAGCCGGGAATACGGGCGCGAGAAGGTGGCTGCGGCCATTGAAGATCTGCTGTCGTCCCTGGCGCGCCTGTCGGTGGAGTCAGGCTATACCAGGATTGTCTCCGCCGGAGGGGAGACCTCTGGCGCTGTGACCCGGGCCTTGGGGTATCACGGTTTTCTCATTGGGCGGAGCGTGGCCCCCGGCGTGCCGGTGATGACGCCGCTGGAGGACCGCCGCATCCGCCTGGTCCTGAAATCGGGGAATTTTGGCCATGAGGACTTTTTTACCCGCGCGATTGAGATGATGGAGGAGGAATATGATGGATGAGCAGAAACAGGCAGTGATCCTGGCAGGCCGGACAGTGATTGCAAAGCAGCTGACCTGGGGAACCTCAGGCAATATCAGCCTGAGGGAGAAGGATCGGGTATGGATCACAGCCAGCGGCACCGTGCTGGGAGATCTGAAGGAGGAAGATATCCTGGTGCTGGACCTGGAAGGAAACGTGCTGGAAGGCTCCAAAAAGCCGTCCAAGGAGACGGGCATGCACTTAAAGGTCTACGGCCGCAGGCCCGATGTGGGCGGTATCGTCCACTGTTCACCCTTCTACGGCACACTGTGCGCCTGCAGCGGCATCCCGCTCCAAACAAATCTCTTTATCGAGTCTATGTACTATGACCGCGGGATAAATAGCATCCCTTACTGCCATGCGGGCAGCAGGGAGCTGGCCGCCGCTGTGGAGGAGGCAGCCGCCGGCTGTAATGTGATTCTCATGGAGAACCACGGCCTGCTGACATTTGACAAGAACCTGGGGGAGGCGCTGCTGGCCATGGAGATCACTGAACAGGTCTGCCGGATGAACGTTATGGCGGCAGGCGGCGGATTTACCCTGAGAGAGGTGGACGAGGGGACGGTAAATGAATTTTTAAAGGGAGGCTATTACAAACCCGTTAAGATATAGGCAGGATAATATAAACATTATGTGAAACAATGTATTTTACCTATAGGGCCAGGTCTATTAAAATAGTATTAACAGAGCATCAGCAGGAAATGGAGGTGAAGGGGGGATTTCGCTGATGTACTATTTGTAAATAATAAGGGGGAACAAAAACGATGGAAGAAACGAAAAAAGAGGGATTAAAGCTGAATGGCGCACCGTGGTATATTGCACTTGGGTGCATACTGATCATCCTGGCGGCGGCCTACACCGGGGTTCTGGGAACAGACATGGCCAGCGTTCTGGCGCTCTGTGTGGCAATCGCCGTGATCTTCAACGAGATCGGCGAACGCCTGCCCATTTGGAACAGCTACATAGGCGGCGGCCTTTTGGCAGTGTTTTTCGGAACAGCCGTGCTGGTCCAGTTTAATTTGATACCCGGGAAATATGTGGATGGAATCAATCTGTTTATCAGCGGCGATACGGGATTTCTCACATTTTTTATCATTTTCCTGATCGCAGGCTCCATCCTTTCGCTGGAGCGCGACATTCTGCTTAAATCCTTTGCAGGCTATATTCCGGCGATCCTGGGAGGCCTTGCCTGCGCCATGCTCTTCGGCGTGGTGACGGGCATGGTGTTCGGAATCAGCCCTACTGACGTCGTGATCAAGTACGTCCTTCCCATCATGGGCGGAGGCAACGGCGCGGGCGCGGTTCCGCTGTCCCAGATCTATGAGGAGGTGACCGGGGATGCGGCGGCCAATTACTATGCATTTGCCATTATCATCCTGACCATTGCCAATATCATCTGTATCCTGGCAGGGGCCCTGTTAAACAAGCTGGGCAACACTAAGCCAGAGTGGACCGGAGATAAGAAAAACCTGCTGCGCAACAGTGCAAACCTAGCCAGAGACGACAAGAAGGTACAGACCGGCGTAAAGGACATGGCAGGGGCAATGATGGTTGCCCTGACCTGCTACGCAGTGGGCCGCCTGTTCTCCAAGATCATCCTTCCCACCATATTTGGCGCAAGCATCCACCAGTTTGCCTACATGATTATATTCGTTGTGATCCTGGCCGCCACGGGCATTATTCCGGCCAATATCTGCGCCGGAGCAAAACGCCTCCAGTCCTTTATGACAGGGGCCTGCTCCATCATCATCATGGTGGGCATGGGCTGTGATTTTGATCTGATGGAGCTGGTATCTGCGTGCACGCCATCCAACATTATCATCGCTCTGATGATCGTTGTGGGCGCCATTATAGGGTCTGCGGCTGTAGGCTACCTGGTAGGCTTTTATCCCATCGATTCCGCTGTCACGGCAGGCCTGTGCATGGCTAACCGCGGCGGCAACGGGGATATCGCAGTTCTGGGAGCTGCGGACAGAATGGAACTGATCGCTTACGCACAGCTTTCCTCCCGTCTGGGCGGCGGCATTGTGCTGATTGTGGCAAGCTTCATGTTCTCATTCATGCTGTAATATAGGGTCTCTAAAGACATCAATGCGGGCGTTTGTCCCGCCTTGGTGTTTTTGCACTTACATAAAAGGAGAAGTCATATGAGCAGCTGCTATACAAGTACAAGATGGATGAAATACGGCGGGATGGCGGCAGGCGCAGCGGCTATGACAGCCTACTGTATTCTGGGAAATGAGCCGGTGCCGGTGGTGCGGATCATGTACGGAATTCTGATGCTGGCCCTGATCAGCCTTCTGGGGCTGGGGGCTGCCCAGTATTATTCCATATACCGGATGAATCAGGCGCTGGCTCTGCTGAACCGGGACTTAAAGCCGGAGGAATTCCTGGCAGCCTTCACGCCTGTGGCGGCCCGGTGTAAAAAAGGGACGATCCAGGAGATTATGGCCTGGGTCTATGTGAGCAGCGGACAGCTGGCGGCTGGGAGAAGCAGCCAGGCCATGGATACGCTGAAAGCCCTGAAACCGGAGGAGCTTAAGAACCGCAGGTATGCGGCTCACGGCCTGGTGTTCAACCAGATGTTCCAGTGCCTGCACCAGGAGAAGGACGCAGAGGGGGAAGAACAGATTCTAATGAAGATCAGGGACCTGTCCGTGCAGATGGAAGGCAGGCAGCCGGCCCTGGCCGCACATTTAAAGAACAATGCCAGGCTCTTTGAAGAGTATGTAAACCTGGATGCAGGGCGGGAGGTGGACTGCCTGTATCTGGAGGAGGAGATCAGGCTCAGCGCCAATGCGCTTCACAGGAACCAGGTGCACATGGTCCTGGCCGATGCCTACGGGAGAGCGGGAAATGCAGAACAGGAACAGAGCCACCTTCGGGCAGCGGCGGAGGAGGGCTCTCAGACAGATCTTGCCCGGCAGGCCAGAGCACGCCTTGCGGCAGGTTAGGAGGAGAATAATGGATTTTCGCGAGCTGATCTATGTGACGGTAGTGGCAGACTGCAAGAGCGTTACTGCTGCGGCCAAGAAACTGTATATCTCTCAGCCCTCATTAAGCCAGATTATCCAGCGGGTGGAGAATGAGCTGGGCGTCAAGCTGTTTGACCGGGCGGCTTACCCCATCACCCTGACCTATGCAGGGGAGAAGTACGTGGAGACGGCCAGAAAGATACTGATGATGAACGACAACCTGCGCCGGGAACTGACTGATATAGGAAACGGGGTGCGGGGCAAGATTTCCCTGGGAATCCCGGTGGAGCGGGCGGGTTACATGCTGCCGCCCGTGCTTCAGGAATTTAAGAAGGTGTATCCGGGTGTGGAGGTGAGGACCCAGGAGGCCAAGTCGGATATCCTGTTAGAAAGCCTGAAAAAGGGGGAGACCAACTTTGTGATCCTTCCCAAGGACCAGCGGGATCTGGACTCAGAGATGGAGGTGGAACTGATTTACAAGGAAGAACTGCTCTTTGTGGCCGGACCGGATGTTATCGGGCCGGAGTACCTGACTGCGGACGGGGCGATTGATCTGGTAAAAGCGGTGAAGCTGCCTTTTATCGTCCTGAATAAGGGCCACGCCATCAGAAAGGCCGTGGACAGCCTGATGAAGGCCGCCCACGTGGCCCCCAACATCATCATGGAGACTTCCAGCAACATCAACGCCGTCCAGCTGGCCAGCTCCGGCTACGGTGTCACCATTGTGCCGGAGCGGGGCGTGAAGATCTTCGGCGGTACCAGGGCATTTAACTGCTTTCCGCTGGCAGGAGAACCCTACACCTGGGACGTGAACGTGATCTATCTGAAGGAGGCATATCTGGATGGGGCGGAGCGGTATTTGATTGAGGTGATGAAGAAGATATTCGGCCGTTCTACTGCAGAAATATCTCCGTAATATAAGCGATCTCACTGGCCGGTATCTTGATGCCGAATATATTCTCCGCATACTCCAGTTTGTGCTCTACTGTGTACATGAGCTCATGGTGCTCGTTGGTAAAGGCGCTCAGGCGGGAGTAGTTCCAGGTCTCCCCGCGGATGGCCCGCTCCAGCATGTTGCAGCAGTGGCACAGGTATTTGGCGGCGACCTCGTTGGAGTAGGGCAGCTGGAGGTCCAACAGTGTGGCCTTCAGGCATTTCTCAAGCACATTGACCGCCTTGGTGGTATCTAAGAACACAGTGGTCTTGGAGATCACCTTGTCCACCAGATTCTCTATGAATATCTCCTGGGAGCCCAGATTCTCGGAGCGGGTGCTGTGGGTCTGGCTGGCGGAGGACAGCAGGGAGAAGTCGGAGCGGTTGGCCAGGATCTGGCGGATGGTCTCCAGCAGCAGCGGCAGGGTCACAGGATACAGGATGCTGGTGTCAATCCCGGTCTCCCTGGTGATGTACTCATTGATGGTTGTAAACGGCTCCATGTCCGTAAGGATCAGGATGCCGGACCCCCGGTTGATCTGCCTGGCCTTCTCCACAGCCAGATCCAGGCAGGCCTTCAGGCTCGTGGACGCTGAAAAATTAATATAGTCAATAATGTAATCATCATGTATCGTCTTAAGCGCATATCCCACCATATCGGAAGCAATGGTCTCCCCATGGCAGATCACCAGAAGCCCCAGATTCACAGCTGTAGTCCAATTGGAAAAAATTGCAAAATACGATGCCAGGTAGTCGATCTCCCTGTTGGAAAAATAGCAGGAGTAGATCTGGGACAAATTCTCCATAATGTCCACCGCCATTTCATATTCCTCAGGAAAACTGTCCCTGGAGGCGGCAGGAGCCTCCCCGGGGGCAGGGGGCGTGTGTATATCGTCCCGCTTTAAAAAGTTGGTCAGATGCAGCAGGATACCGTACAGCAGCTGGATATGCTTCCTGCTCTCCTCATATTTCCCCCGCTTCTGGAGCTGGGCTATGACAATCTGGAACACAATGGGGTAGATGCTCCGCTTCAGCGCGTGAAGCTCCGTGCCCTTTAAGTTGGACAGCCCGGAAATGCTGGCAACCACGGTCTGGTAAATGTTGTCAATGGATTCAATATCCATGCCCAGGCGTCCGCCCAGGATCTTCTGGGTTCCGGCCGCGGCCACGGAAGGGGCGGACTTAAAGGACTCCAGATATTTGGAGCCGCCGTTCTGGTCCAACTCAATATATTGGTCCGGGGCTTCCTCCAGGATGCAGCGCACGGTCTCCAGCTTGGCGCCAGGATCTTCATTGTAGGACAGCAGGTCCTGGGACAGGTTGTACAGATGCACATACACCGTCTTATAACGGTTGTCCAGGCTGTCCAGGTAGGCGCGGGAGCAGGCAGCCTTCACCTCATTGGTCAGCTGGGTGATGTTCTTGCTGTAGTTCATGGCCCCCAGGCAGCAGATCACGTCTTTGGAGATCTTCAGCGGCAGGCGGATGGTTCTGGCCTCGTCCGAGAAGAGCTGGATAATCAGCTCGATTTTTTCATAGATACCCCGGGCTTCCAGATCCGGAATGTGGATGGACACCGGCAGGCTCTCTGCCAGCACACGGATCGAGCTGTCGTCGCTGCTGCAGGTGGTGGAGGCAATGATCATGCACTGGATCTGGCGCGGAGCCGTGTCACCCAGGCGGTTGTAGGCCCCCTTGGAAATGACGGAGGCGATCAGATCCAGGGAGGCAGGCGGCAGATATTCCACCTCATCGAAAAAGAGGATGCCGCCCTTGGCGGAGTCTAAAAATCCCCGCCGGGACTTGTTGGATACCACGTCCCTGGCCAGGCCCAGCAGCTGCTGTGAGAACAGCTTGGGATTGTCGGAGAAATTGTGGCAGGCCACTGATATAAAAGGAATGGAACCGTCCGAGAGGGCGGTGCTTTTTTTGTACAGGTACATGCAATAAGCAAACTTGTTCTTACCCACGCCGATGGAACCGTGGAGCAGGGTGTGGAGGCCAAAGGGCGGATAGGTAACTGAGGCTTTTGCCAGTACGATGGCGTCCTTTAAGCTGGTGTCGGCCCCAATCAGCTGGTCTAAAGAGCTGGAGAAGTCCTCGTCCGCCGTCTCATCCATTGTCCGGATCAGGTTGGAGAGAACCTCCCCCTTTGCCACGGTCTGGGGGATGAAGAAGCCGGGATGGTATTCAGACACCAGCTTGCGGTCCAGGAACAGGGTGGGCTTACCCTGGAATTTGATCAGCAATCCTTCCCGCCACAGGTCATTTAAGGCCCTGGACACATTGGCCCTGTCCATTTTCAGGTCAATGGCCAGGGTGTAGGCATCGATCCCCTTCCCGTCGGTGTCCCCGCTCTCCATAATCTGCCGCGTCTGTTCACGGACCAGATTCAGTATATTGGCGTTCTGTGCCATAAGCATTTCCCCTTCTTTATAAAAATTTAATAAATGCGTGTGTTCTTCTGAGCAAATTTTAACACAGATTCTATATATTGGCAATAAATGTGTAAAAATGTGTGTAAATAATTTGCCAAATTAGTACACACATTACACGGACCTTCCCGCGTTTTTGAAAATACTTACATTTATTGTGCAAAATGTGCCCACACGAATGAAAAATGTGTGGGTATTCTGTTAAATTTTACAAAACAAACAAGATACAGTATGATGAGGGCATGAAAAATTTGCAAGGAGGTAATATGAGCAGAATACTTCTTTTGAGCCATGGGGAGCTGGCTAAAGAGATCTGGGCTACATCCAAGCTGGTGCTTGGGGAAGTGTCCGGGGTTGAATATCTCACGCTTCCGTCGGGCATGGACCTGACCAGGTATGAGCAGGATATCCGCCGCAAGGTAGAGGAAGCGGAGGGCGGACTTCTGATTCTCACGGACATTTTCGGAGGGACACCGTTTATCACGGCTTCCCGGGTGTTCGCGTCCATGGAGGACAAGGATCAGGTGGAGGTAGTGACCGGAATGAATCTTGCCATGGTTCTTCAGGTATTTAACTTTGTGGGGAGTATGTCGGTAAAGGAGCTGAAGAGTATTGCGGTGTCGGCCGGCATAGAGGGAATTGTGGATCTGAAGGAACGGGTATGAGAACAGTGTTTAGAGAGGAAGGTAGCAGAAATGAGTGTTAAAATGATTCGAATCGACGACCGTCTGATCCACGGACAGATCGTTGCAGCCTGGGCCAAATGCCTGTCCATCAAACGGATCTGGATTGTGGACGATGCTGTGGCAAAGGATGTATTTATCACCAATGTGATGAAGATGGTGTCCCCGCCGGACACGGAGCTGGTGATCACCGGCACCGATGAGCTGGAGAAGCTGGTTCCGGAGTTTGACAGCGCAGACAAAAATACATTGATTCTGGTGAAATATCCCAAGGTGGCCAAGCTGCTGTATGAGGCGGGCGTGGGGCTGCGGGAGCTGAACGTGGGCGGAATGGGGGCGAATGCCGATAGGAAGAAGCTGTTTAAGAATATCTCCGCCAGCGAGGAAGAGCGGGCCACATTGAAGGAGATGCGCGACATGGGGGTCAAGGTGTATTTCCAGGTAACACCCAATGAGAAGCAGACACTGTTTGAGGGATAATTCAGTAAAGGGGGAAACAATATGTTAATTCAATCGCTATTGGTAGCTTTCTGGGCATGGTTTAACGGCATGGTAGTATCAGAGTATCTGGTATGGATCGTTCGCGGCGCTCCGCTTGTCAGCGGAACCATCACCGGTATTCTCATGGGAGACTGGCAGGCTGGAGCCATGATCGGCGCAACCATCCAGCTGCTGTACATGGGCCAGGTGACGGTGGGCGGCATCTCGTCCTACGATAAATCATATGCGGGCGTTATCGCCACGGCAGTTACCATCGCCTCACACCAGACACCGGAGATCGGTATCACCCTGGCAGTAGCCCTGGGAACACTGGGACTGATCGCCAGCAACATTTCCATGACCGCCTGTGTGGCATTCGTCCATATGGCCGATAAGTATGTGGAGGAGGGCAGGACCAATAAAATCTGGATCTACAACTGGCTCCTTCCCAACCTGCTGTGCGTGCTGCTCTGGGGCGTTCCCGCATTCCTGGCCGTATACTTCGGCGCGGCTTACCTGGAGACATTTATGAACCAGATTCCCGCATTCGTGTCCCGGGCGCTGACCACTGTGGGCATGATCCTTCCGGCGCTGGGAATCGCCATGATGTTCAAGACCGTGTTCAGTCCCAAATTCGCGCCCTTTATCGTAGTGGGATACCTCTGCGTGGCGTACCTTCACATGGACATCATCGCCTGCGCTCTGCTGGGCGGAGCCTGCGCGGTTCTCTACTGGACCCTGAACCTGGATAAATTGGCAGAAGGAGGAAATTAACAATGGGTGAAAATGCAGTTGCAACAAGCGAAAATAATGATAGAAAACTGAGAAAATCGGATCTGCTCCGCTGCTTTTTGATCTGGGAGACCACGTCCGAGTCCTGCTTAAGCTATGAACGTCTGATGTCCCTGGGCTTCTGTCATGCCATGACGCCCATAATCAACCGTTTATACAAGACAAAAGAGGAGCGGGCCGCGGCGTTAAAACGCCACATGGTATTTTTTAACACAGAGAACAACTGGGGCGCATTTATCCCTGGCATCGTCTGCTCCATGGAGGAGGAGAAGGCGGGCGGCGGCGCCATCAGCGAGGAGATGATCAACAGCGTTAAAATCGGCCTCATGGGCCCTCTGGCAGGGATCGGCGATACCATCACCCAGGGTCTGCTAAAGACCGTGCTGCTGGCTATCTTCGTGGATATGACCCTGAAGGGGAATATTGTGGCGCCGTTTATCTACGCCATATTATTAGGTACATACATTGCGGCCATGGGATATTTTACCTTCTTCTCAGGCTACCGCCTGGGCCAGAACGTGTTGGGCAAGATCACAGACCAGTCCATCATGAAGAAGATCACCAACAGCCTCTCAATCCTGGGCCTGATTATCGCCGGCGCCATGATGGTGAACAATGTGTCCATCACAACGCCCCTGGCCATCAACTACGGCCAGACCTCAGTTGTGATCCAGGAACTGTTGGACTCCATCCTTCCCGGTATGCTGAGCGTGATATTTGTTATGCTGTGCTTTGGCCTGATGAGGAAAAATGTCAGTGTGTTTAGGATTATGATGATCCTGTTTGGAGTGGCAGTAGTAGGAGCATTTTTCGGGATTCTATAAAACCGGAACAGGCGCAGGCGGCGCGTCGGCGCGGTGCGCCTGTACTATATGAAAAGAGGAGATAAGATTATGAGAAGAACCTGGCTTTCAGATGTAATCGGAACAGAAAAAGCGGCCTTCGGCCTGGTGCATTTGCTGGCCCTGCCCGGCGATCCGCTGTATGACCCGGAGGGCGGGCTGGAGAAGGTATACGAGGCAGCGCTGGCCGATGTGCAGGCCCTGCAGGAGGGCGGAATCGACGCCCTGCATTTCTCCAATGAGTTCAGCTTCCCCTACCAGCAGAACCCACCCAAAGAGATTATGACCACCATGGCCTACATCATCGGCCGCCTGAAACCGTACATAGACATCCCCTACGGCGCAAATGTGATCAGCAACCCCAGTGACAGCGTGGCACTCTGCGCAAGCGTTGGGGCGAAGTTCACCAGAGGAACATTTTCAGGCGTGTACTCCGGCAACCTGGGGCTGTACGATACGGCCATCGGCGACTATGTGCGTCTGCGCCACAACCTGCACGCAGACAACGTTAAAATGATCCATTATGTGCTGCCGGAGTCCAGCGCGGACATTGGCGGCCGCGATCCCCTTGCCTCCGCTACAGCGGCCAAGTTCATGAATATGCCCGATGGATTTGCACTGCCCGGAGCCACAGCGGGGAAATCCGCTGACATTTCCCTGCTTCACCAGCTGAGGGAGGCCATGCCCGACATGGTTTTGGTGGCTTCCACAGGCGTGAAATATGAGACGGTTGAGGATATTTACTCCATCTGTGACGCAGCATTCATTGCCACCAGCCTGAAAAAAGACGGCGTATTTGAGAACCCCATGGATCAGGACCGGGTAAAACGGTTCATGGATAAGCTGAAGGAATTCAGAAGCAGCCTGTAAAAGAGGTGTTTATGGTAAAAGCTGTATTATTTGACTGTGACGGCGTGCTGCTGGACAGCGAGAGCATCTACCTCTCCTGCGTTTCCCAATATCTGGAAACGCTGGGGAGGACGGCCTCTATTGACCAGCTGGCATATCTGGTGGGGTCGGACATCCGCATGATAACAGAGCGGATGAAACAGGATTTTGACCTGGAAGATTATGATACGGAGGAGCTGATTCTGGGGCAGAGGACGCTGTTTAACAAGCGGTTCTATGAGGAGAAGCTGACTCCCATGGACGGCCTTAGGGACTTTCTGAAGAGCCTGAAGGCGGAGGGGATCTTGACGGCAGTGGTATCCTCGTCGGCTCAGGACTATGTGGAATACGTGCTGGACCAGTTGGAAATAAGGGAGTATTTTGATCTGTATATCGGCAGGGAAGCGGCCGAACATTCCAAACCTGCCCCGGATCTGTACCTGGAAGCTGTGAGGCGTCTGGGGATACGGGCGGAGGAGGCTGTAGTGCTGGAAGATTCCTATAATGGAATCCAGGCCGGACTGGCCGCAGGCTGCCGGGTGATCGCTTATAAGGGGGCACGGGTAAAGCAGGATACTTCAGGGGCGTGCGAGGCTGTGGAGAATTACTGGGAGCTGGATGTGGGTAGGCGTGGATGGTTACGCGGG